>NZ_CALHGC010000052.1 GCF_938029485.1 uncultured Treponema sp.
GGGGTAATGCGTGAGGAACCTTTCATTTTAAACGTGCCTCCTTCGACATACACACCGCCGTCGCCTTGATTGCCGGTAAGGGTGCAGTTTTCCATGGTGAAAGTGCCGCCTTTTACATAAATTCCTCCGCCGTAACCAGCTTTATTATTGGTAAGGGTGCAGCCTTTCACGGTGAGATTACCGTTGTCAGCCTGAATGCCGCCTCCGTTCCGTGCGGTATTGCTGCTAAGCGTGCAGTTTTCCATGTTTATAGTGCCGTTTTTTACATAAATGCCGCCGCAGTATTGCGCTTTGTTTCCTTTTGTTTTACCTCCGTCGTCCCCATCTTCGAATTCGGTATCTTTTCGAGCTTCGGCGTGCTGTCCGCCTTTATCGTTGCGGTAACGCTTATCCCGGCAATTCTTATTTTGCGTGGGCCGCGTAATCCGACCATCGGAGGGCGTTTCGGCGTTCAACCGAGCCATACCGGTATTATCGACCGGATTATTGCCGATACATTGATAATTGTCCATGCACATAAGCGCAGTGTGCTCCTCGTCAGTCTCGGCTGTATTATTTTTGCGGGTTTGGGTATTTCGAAACTGGTTATAGATAACGTATTAATGGAATATTTTGAACCTGATGTACAGGTTGTCCGCTCCGACACGTTCATCCGTGAAAATTTCGGCGGTTCAAAATTACTGAACTTAGTTATAAAGGGAGAGAAACAGGGGGATGTTATCCGCCCTGACGTATTGCAGGCAATCGATTCTCTTGCCGAATATGCGGAAGAAAATATTCCCGAAGTTGGAAAAGTTACCTCACTGGCGAATGTTATTAAACGATTTAATCAAGTGTATAATGCGGATGCGCCTGCAACGGGACTTACGCCTACCGGTACAAACTCCGCCGGAAAAGAAGAAGATTCGTTCGGCGATTTCGGGGACTTCGGAGATGCGGATGCCTCTTGGGGCTTTGATGATGCCGACTCATGGAGTGATTCGGAACCATCGGCAGAGGAATCCGGTAAAACAGGGAACACCGCTGTAAAAACACAAAAAGAACCGGTATACACTTTTTCCGAACTCATCGAAAAACTTGCAGCTGCTCAAGCAGCCCGCCGCGGCAGATATGTTTCCGCTACCGAATTGGTAGATGCGTTAAAAAAGGATATCAATTATAAAGGCGCTTCCTACTACGAAATTCCTACGGATCCTCAGAAATACGGAAAAGAAACGCAGGAGGAACTTACGGCGCTTATTCAAAATTACCTGATACTAATGGGTGGTAATGTACAGGATTTTATCGACGACATCCATACCCCTGCTGCGCTTAAAGTAAATATTCAGCTTAGGACGGTCGGCCAACAAGACAGCGAACAAGCCTTGCAAGCAATTATGGCGTATGTAAAAGACAATTTCCCCAAGGACATATCCGTAGAAGCGAACGGCTCGATGTTTATCGAACAGTCGTTAAATACCCTTGTGGTGCAATCTCAACTGATTTCCGTGGCGGTATCGTTCGGTATCGTATTTCTCATTTTAGCGATTTATTACCGGTCTATTATCGCCGGTATTATCGGCATTATTCCTTTGATGATATCCGTTGCGCTGAATTTCGGGTTTATGGGAATTGTCGGTATAAAGCTCAATATCGGTACGGCGATGGTGGCAAGCTTTGCAATCGGTATCGGCATCGATTATACCATCCATTATTTGGCCGCCTATCACCATGAATATACCAAACGGCGCGACGACCGGAATTTCCTTATCCACACATTTTACGGTTCAGGTAAGGCAATCCTATTTAATGCAGTATCCGTCGGCGCGGGATTCGCCGTTTTAATGCTTTCAAAGTTTAATATGCTGTCCGAACTCGGCCTACTGATTGCATTGGTAATGGGTACCAGCTCTTTTGCAAGTTTAACGGTACTACCTACCATCCTTTCGATTGTAAAACCGCGGTTTATTACGAAACCGCTGCCGGGGGATTTTGAAAATATATAGCGCATCTACTTCGTTACTGCACACAAATTAATCCTCAACGTAGCAGAACCGCCATGGATGGCGGTGGTTCCACGCAAAAACGAGATTTGCGCAATGCAAATCTCGCAGGTAAGAAATGTACAAGGATGTACATTTCTTACCGAGCCTGCGGTTAATTTGTGCTTGCTCCTCGTATCTACACTATCTATTTTCAAAAGCGTTGGTTTTATATAGCATATCTACGGATCCGATAACTGTTCCAATTCCGGGAAAAAGAAGCGACCCAATGACGGAACCCGCAGCTGCAATTAGTGTAATTACGCTCATTAAGCCGCCTCCGTTCTCAGATGAATTGTTCATAATAAACATCCTCTCATCTCATCTCGCTTTTTCAATACATAGTATCAAAATTACAAGCGCTTGCAATCATTGCATATAAACTTTGAGCAGTTTCACGTGTCATAAAATCAAGGTTTTTTGATCCGAACGTTCCCGTAAGATTTACACCATAGGATATCGACGGTTTATTGTTTTTATCCACATGAGCATCAAAATTCAACGATGCACTTATAATTTCATCCAGATTAATAACGTTTTGGCTTAATTTACCGAACGGTTTAAAAAGCGCTGTAAAATAGTTCGGCTTTAACTTTATTACTCGTTTATCTAAATCCAATATGATCCCCTGTTTCTCTGCTCGGAACCAAATGAAAAAGATATAAAACAACATCAGCATAATTATCATACCAAGAAAAGAAAAACCCGTATCTTTAGAAACCATATAAGCGAAAAAGATAAGTAAACCTATAGCCAAAAACCACGTATTTAACAGTACAGAAGTAAATCTAAATACATTTTGCTGAAGTTTTTTTACGCCCATAATACACCTCTTTTTAACGATAAACGGTGCGGCAGCGTAATGGAAAAAAATTGCCGTACCTTGCTGGCTCCGTCTGAGTAAGCGGTTCAGTAATCCGAACTCCGAGTTATAAAGCCACCGCCATACCATCGCAACCTTGTCGGCAGAGATAATTTCGCCGCCCATGGAATAGACCATGTTGTACCAGCCGGTCTGGTCTTCGAAGGGGCGGAGGGTGTATCCGTACTGGCTGCCGTCCGCTTTGGTATTTTTTTACTTTTAATTGGCTTATTTGCAAAATGTTCGCGGATGCCTCTCTTCCGTGAGCCTTTTGAAATAGACGGTGTAGATACAAGGAAGACGGCAAAAAAGTACCGCAGGCACGGTAAACAATGTACATCCTTGTACATTGTTTACCTGCGAGATTTGCGCTACGCAAATCTCGTTTCTACGCGGAACCACCGCCATCCATGGCGGTATTGATACGTTGAGGATTTTCAGCAGCGGCATGGATGCCGCTGGTTATATCAGAAGCGATGTTTCGACAAAGTCGAAACTCGCTGCCAAAAGTGTACAAGGATGTACACTTTTGGCAAGGCGACGCAGTAGATGCGCCGTATATTTCAAAAGGACCGAAAAACTATTTGCGGTTTACGCCATTATACGATACAATGGACTTTCGGATACGTCTGAAAACTTCAATTTTTTAGCCGTCTCCATCATATAAAATCAAGGAAGATACGTTACTATGATAAAAGCTGTCTTTGCAGGTTCTTTTGACCCCCCTACTTTCGGACATTTAAATATTATCGAGCGGGCACAAAAGCTCTTTTCCGAAATACACGTTGTCATTGCTGTAAATAATAATAAAAATTATTGCTTTTCCGGGGAAGAACGGTTAGAGATGATCCAAAAGCTGGTTTCCCGCTGGAATAATGTTTCGGTGCATTTGTGGGACTCGCTCATTGTCGATTATGCAAAGAAAATTAAAGCGGATGTTTTGATCAGGGGTGTCCGGAACGATAATGATTTTTTATATGAATTCGATTTGGCGATGATGAATAAAAGTTTGAATCCGCAGATTGAGACATTATTCTTGGTGCCTGACCCTAAGTTTTTTGTACTGCGTTCCAGTTCAATTAAAGAACTCGCCGCTTTCGGCGGTGATGTGTCGACTATGGTGCCGCCGATTGTTGAAACGATGCTGAAAAAGAAATTTCCTCCGAAAAAATAGCTACTTATAACCCCGAACATCCCTGTCCGTTCTGAAATGCCTTTTCCGTCAGCCTTTTGAAATAGACGGTGCAGATACAAGGAGCTAGGTAAAAAAGTACCGCAGGCGTATCTTTGATACGTTGAGGATTTTCAGCAGCGGCATGGATGCCGCTGGTTA
>NZ_CALHGC010000053.1 GCF_938029485.1 uncultured Treponema sp.
TACGGTACGGCTTTTTACATAATCTTTTGCCTGCCTATTCCAGTGTGCCGTTCGGCCAAACAGGGGTGTCCGTAGCGCGGTTCGTACAAGACATCCGCGGGGGCAAAGTAAACAGCTTCATGGAACGGATGCAGGCGATTATTGCCGGTATCCCGTACGATAATTTCAGCAAAGAAAATCTCAAGCTACGGGAACAGAACTATCAGACAGCGGTATATCTGATCTTTAAGTTGATGGGGCAATTCGTACAAACGGAAGTGCACTGCGCTACGGGAAGAGCTGATTGTGTCGTGCAAACAGCAGATGCAGTATATATGTTCGAGTTTAAGCTGAGCGGCAGCGGCAGTGCGGAAGATACAATCAATCAAATAAAAAAGAATGATTATGCCGCTCCGTATAAGGGCGAAGGGAAAAAGATAGTGCTCATCGGTTCCTCTTTTGACGAACAGACGAGGACAATCAAAGAGTGGGTGGCGGTTAATAAGCAATAAAGAGTAATTTTTACATTTACGCCGGTTATCACAAAAAGGATAATCGGCATTTTTTTGCTCTGTTTTTATTTTACTTCGTTGTTGCATTTTCCCTTTTTATCCCTTATACTAAAGCTAAATAGTTTTAAGGGAGCCTCTAAAAATTTTAGTTTTTAGAGATATTTTGAGATATCGATAAGATCCCGGCAATTAACATTGCTTTCGGATGGAGTATGCTATGGTATCATTAACGGTCAACGGACGGCTTGTTGAAGCCGAAGAAAATCAAAAACTTATCTATTTTTTACGCGATTCACTGCGTTTAACTTCCGTTAAAAACGGGTGTATGGAAGGAGCCTGCGGTACTTGTACCGTTTTAATAGACGGAAAACCGATGAAGGCCTGTGTTCAAGTGACCGGTCGATTAGCGGGAAAGACAATTACAACGCTTGAGGGGTTCCCCGAACGCGAGCGTGCCGTGTATCAATATGCGTTCGCTCATTGCGGCGCGGTGCAATGTGGCTTTTGTATTCCCGGCATGGTGATTTGTGCAAAGGCTCTGATAGACGGAAATCCTAATCCGTCATCCGCAGATGTAAAACAAGCCATCCGTAACAATATTTGCCGCTGCACCGGCTATGTAAAAATTGAAGAAGCCATTTTATTGGCGGCAAAAATGCTGCGTGAAAATATCCCCGTACCGGAAGCAAAAACCGAAACGGCTATAGGAAGCAGTGCGCTTCGCGTCGATTCATACGCGAAAGCGATAGGTACTGCCGAATATGCCGACGATATGTATCCGGATGGAATGCTGTACGGAAGCGCCGTACGTACGGCATATCCGCGGGCAAAGGTGCTATCCATCGATACATCAGAGGCTGAAAAAATGCCGGGCGTCCATATCGTAATGACGGCAAAAGATCTCCCCGGGATGCAAAAAATCGGGCACTTAAAAAAAGATTGGGATGTGCTTATTCCACTCGGCAAAGAAACCCATTATTTAGGCGATGCGATTGTTCTGATTGCCGCCGAAAGCCGCGATATTTTGGAAGCGGCAAAAAAGACGGTAAAAATCGAATATGAAGAACTACCGCCGGTGTGTTCTATATCAGAAGCAATGGCGGAAGATGCGCCTCATGTTCATGAAAGCGGGAACCTTCTTTCAAAAGAACACCTCGTACGCGGCAATGCCGAAGAAAAACTGAAAAATTCAAAGTATGTCGTTACCGAGCATTATTCCGTACCGCCGACCGAACATGCCTTTTTGGAACCTGAAACGGCGGTGGCCAAGCCGGACGGAGAAGGCGGTATTATTATCTACTCGGGCGATCAAGGCGTGTATCAAACCAAACGGGAATGTGCGGAAGCTACCGGCTTACCTATCGATAAGGTACGGGTTATCGCCAAGATGGTCGGCGGCGGCTTCGGCGGCAAAGAAGACATGAGCGTGCAGCACCATGCCGCGATTCTCGCGTTAAAGACCGGACGCCCCGTCAAGGTGAGTTTAAGCAGAAAAGAGAGTATGATTATTCATCCTAAGCGGCACGCAATGGAGATGGATTTTACCCTCGGCTGCGACGAAAACGGCCGTTTAACCGCTTTAAAGGCCATACTGCATTCGGACACCGGTGCGTATGCTTCGCTCGGCGGGCCGGTACTGCAGCGTGCCTGTACTCATGCGGCGGGGCCGTATAACTATCAAGATATCGACATACTCGGCTGCGCGTGGTACACCAATAATCCGCCTGCCGGTGCGTTCAGAGGCTTCGGTGTAACGCAAAGTTGTTTTGCCGTAGAATCGTGCATCAACCTATTGGCGGAGAAGGTCGGCATCAGTCCATGGGAAATCCGCTACCGGAATGCAATCCGTCCCGGGCAAGTGCTGCCGAACGGTCAGTATGCCGACGATTCAACGGCGCTTGCACAAACCCTTGAAGCGGTAAAACCGTATTACGATGCGCATCCGAAAGCCGGTATCGCCTGTGCTATTAAAAACTCCGGGCTTGGGGTCGGTATTCCCGACTTTGGACGGACAACCCTGCGGCTTCAGGCGGACGGTGTGCACATCTATTCCAGCGCGGCCTGCATCGGGCAGGGGGTCGGCACAATTCTTTTGCAGATTGTCAGCGAGGTACTGAACCTGCCGCGCAGTCTTTTACACTACGAAACACCCGACACCAAGTTTGCTCCCGATGCGGGAGAAACAACCGCCTCGCGTCAGACCGTATTTACCGGTGAAAGTGCTCGTATGGCAGCTACCGATGTCAAAAGAGCGCTTGAAGAAGAACTGCAAAAGCGCGGCAAAACCGGTTGCCTTTCCGAACACATAGATATACTGCCCGAACTGTTTACCGCCTTGAGCGCCAAAGAGTTTTTTGCGGAATATACCTATCCGACGGACAAACTGGGTTCCGACAAGCCTCATCCGGTAAGTCATGTTGCGTACGGCTATGCAACGCACCTCATCGATTTGGATGAAGAAGGGAAGCTTGCATACGTGGAAGCCGCACACGATGTCGGCCGCGCGCTTAATCCGATTTCGCTGGAGGGGCAGATCGAAGGCGGCGTCGTGATGAGCCTCGGATATGCGCTGACGGAAGATTATCCGCTGCAAAAGAGTGTGCCGACCGCTAAATTCGGTACGCTCGGCTTGTTTAAAGCGCCGCAGGTACCGCCGATAAAGGTTGATATTATCGAACATAACGACAATGAGCTTGCGTGCGGCGCTAAGGGCATCGGCGAAATTGCCAGTATCCCGACCGCTCCTGCGGTGGCGCTTGCGTATTACAACCGCGACGGTATCTTTAGAACAAAGCTGCCGCTTGAAAATACGCCGTACAGCCGGAAAAAATAAACTAACGGGACTATTCAAAAAACGTCTGATGCGTTTACCCAAACTGCCTATATTGTCAAAAAAAGGAAAGTAGTAGTATAATAACCGTTATGAACAGTTGCGATTATCGTATTTTTTGGGAAGAAACCGTTAAACAATTAAAGAATGAAATTGGCGAACAGGAAATATCTATGTGGTTCTCGCGTATCGTCTACGAGAGGGCTTCGGATACCGCTATCGTTTTATCGGTACCTTCCGAATTTTACCGCGATAATGTGCGGCAGCGATATGAACTCTTTATCGAAAAAAAGTTATTGGAACTGCTCGGCTCCCGTATCAACATTGAATTTGAAATAAAAGCTCCGGAGAATACGGATATCCGCTTATCACCTAAAAAAAATACCCATACTCCAAAGGATGCTTCATCATCAACTTTCGGCAATCCTCAAAAATCGGTACCGCCCAAAGAAATGAAGAAGCATCCCCTGTTGAATGAACGCTATACGTTCGATAAATTCGTTATCGATGCCGATAATCCTCTTCCTGCGAATGCAGCGATTGCTGTTTCGAAGAATCCCGGAACAGCGTATAATCCGTTGCTGATTTACGGCGGCGTAGGGTTGGGTAAAACGCACTTAATGCAGGCAATCGGCAATGCACTGTATCAAAATACTAATTTAAAGATTCTCTATGCGCCCGCCGAAACCTTTACGAATGAATATATTGCTCATGTGAATAAAAACAAAATGCATGAATTTAAAAACAAGTACCGTAATGCGGATGTACTGCTGCTTGATGATATCCACTTTTTGG
>NZ_CALHGC010000054.1 GCF_938029485.1 uncultured Treponema sp.
TCGGCATTGTTTTTTTGAGCGGTGCATGTGCCTCTACATCAAAAAAGCATGATCCCGATTTTCTCGGCAATTATCCGGTGCAGTCGTTAGGTGTACTGCATCTTAATATAGTAAAACGTTATTCCAACGATTTACTGCCACGCGATGTCAGCTTTGTTTTCGAACCGGCGACCAACACCGTTAAGTTTCATCACAAGATGATGGGCGATAACATTTGGATTTCGTTAAAAAAGAATGAGCGCGCGCGTTTAAAAGAAGCTATTGAACAATATCTTACCGCTTTTGCCGATAAAACATTGACTCCCGAAGGAGCAAAGAAACGAGGGGCTTTCGGAAAGAAAGATGTCTTAATGACGTGGGGATTGTTCGGCGGCGCCCACGAGGCGTACCCAACTTTGAGATTCGATTATCAATTTATTACCCCGCAGCGGCCGTACTTTATTCTTGCCACGGCGACAACACAAGCTGATGACGGAGCAAATTCCCCTGCCATACGGATTGCAATTTCGCCGGCACAGTGTCAAGATGTTTTAAAAGTATTGGATGAAAATGCCCTTTTACAGCTGGTGCAAGAATTAAAAGCAGAGTATGAAAAATACGATGAATTCGATTCAAATATGACTACCGTTAAAAACATCGAAAGTGCTCCGGAAGGAAGCGATACGCCTGTAAAACAGGAAGATGTTGTTTTTGATGAATTTTAAAAGATATTATGCGAGGAGGTATTATGCGTAATAAGAGGTTATTCGGTTTGATTGGGGCGGGAATGCTGATAGTAACGATCGGTATATCCGGCTGTGCAAGGACACCGCAAAAGTCCCGGCCTTTGGTATTTCAGACGGATTTCGGCTTAAAGGATGGGGCTGTGTCGGCAATGAAGGGTGTCGCTTTTACGCAGTCGGATTCAATTCCGCTGTACGATCTTACCCACGAAATACCCGCTTACAGTATCTGGGATGCGGCGTATCGGCTCTTTCAGACGGTAGAATACTGGCCGGCCGGTACGGTTTTTGTGTCGGTTGTTGATCCCGGCGTCGGTACGGACCGCGATTCGGTAGTATTAAAGACTAAAACGGGGCACTATATTGTAACTCCCGATAATGGAACGCTCACACTTGTTGCCGACCGGCTCGGTATTGAGGAAGTCCGTTTAATCGATGAAGCGGTAAACCGCCGGAAAAATTCCGAAAAGAGCTATACCTTCCACGGCCGTGATGTGTATGCGTTTACCGGAGCACGGCTCGCAGGGGGAATTATCGGTTTTGAACAGGTTGGACCTGCTAAAAAAGATATTGTCCGTATTCCTTATGAGAAACCCCGTTTTAATAAAGGTGCACTGTTAGGTACTATTCCTGCGCTTGATGTGCAATATGGGAATGTGTGGACAAATATCGGCCGCGAAACAGCGGAGACATTGCAATTAGCCGTCAATGATGTCGTGCAAGTAACGATATTCAATGATGGAAAACAGGTATACACCGGTTCGATGCCCTATGTAAACAGTTTCGGCGATGTTCCTGACGGAGAACCGCTGCTGTATTACAATAGCCTCGATTGCTTATCGATGGCATTGAATATGGATAATTTCGCTGCCGTACATAAAATCGAATACGGCGGAGAATGGACGGTAAAAATCACAAAAGCTGAAAAATAGACGGAGCCGTCTTACCAAAAAAGCCGATTAGTTCTCTAGCAGAATTAATCGGCTTTTTTTATCCCCCTATGCGTCGATTTCCGCAAGAAGATTTTTCATAATAAAGGCTTTGCGTTCGGGGGTATTTTTTCCCATATAAAACTCAAGAACGCCCGGGATCTTTTTCACGGTCTGAATGCTGACCGGTAACAGGCGGATATCCTTTCCGATAAACTGACCGAATTCGCTCGGGCTTATTTCTCCCAATCCCTTAAAACGGGTAACCTCCGCCGCTGTACCGAGCCGCTTCATTTCGACATCCCGCTCTTTTTCCGAATAACAATAGCAGGTCTCTTTTTTGGTGCGCACTCGGAAAAGCGGCGTTTCCAAAATAAAAATCCGCCCGCTCAACACTAACTCTTCAAAATAGGTGAGGAAAAAGGTCAGCAAAAGGTTTCTGATATGAAAGCCGTCGTTATCGGCATCGGTTGCAATGATGATCTTATTATAGCGGAGACTTTCGAGGCTATTTTCGATGCCGAGCGCCATCATCATATTGTAGAGTTCCGCATTTTTGTAGATGGCCGCCCGCTTTTTACCGTGCATATTTTCGGGCTTACCGCGCAGCGAAAAAAGTGCCTGCGTGAGTACGTCGCGGCTTGAAACCATTGAACCCGAAGCCGAATCTCCTTCGGTAATAAAAATCATCGACTCATTGCCGTAGTGTTTATCCCCAAGGTGAAACTTGCAGTCTTTCAGCTTAGGGATCTTCATTGCGATTTTTTTTGCGGCGGCCTTCGCCTCTTTTTTAACGCTGTTCAGCTCCGTCCGCAGTCGCTCGTTTGCAAGGATTTTTTCTTCCAACTTGCGCGCGGCTTCGGCATTTTTTTGCAGCCACTCCACCACGGCAGCCTTTGTTCCGTTGACAATCCACGTCCGCACTTCGGTGTTGCCGAGCTTGTTTTTCGTTTGACTTTCAAACACGGGAGCTTGCACCTTTACCGCAACCGCAGCGCAGGTACCTTCGCGGACATCCTCGCTCTTGTAATTTTTGCGGTAGTATTCATTTATCCCTTTCAGCAAGCCTTCTTTAAAGGCGGAAAGGTGGGTACCGCCGTCCGAGGTATACTGCCCGTTGACAAACGAAAAATAGGTTTCACCGTAGTTATTGGTGTGGGTAAAGGCAAATTCCAATTTTGCTTCTTTAAAATGCGCAATCGTATAGAGCGTCCCTTCGCCGATTTCCGCATTGAGGAGGTCGAGTAAGCCGTTTTCGGATATGTATGAAGCCCCGTTAAAGGTGAGCGTAAGGCCGGCGTTCAAATAGGCGTAGTTCCACATCCGCTTTTCGATAAAGTCGAGATTGAACGCATAGTCGCCGAATATTTCCCGATCGGGAATAAACTCTACGAGTGTACCGTTTTTAATGCCTTTTTTTGCATCACCCTGCTTTTCGTGTTTTAGTACGCCCCGCTCAAACACCGCTTCGGCATACTTCCCGTCGCGGACGGAAACCACCCGGAAATACTCGGAAAGGGCGTTCACCGCCTTAGTACCGACGCCGTTCAGCCCTACGGAAAACTGAAAGACTTCATCGTTGTACTTTGCGCCGGTGTTGATTACCGACACGCATTCCACGACTTTACCGAGCGGAATACCGCGGCCGTAATCCCGCACGGTAACCTTGTTGTCTTTCAACAGCGCATCGATACGGTCTCCGTTTCCCATGATGAACTCATCGATGGAGTTATCGAGCACTTCTTTTAGCAGGATGTAAATGCCGTCATCGGGGTTCGAGCCGTTTCCGAGCCGGCCGATATACATACCGGTGCGGAGCCTGATATGCTCCAGCGAGCTGAGTGTCTTTATTTTCGATTCGTCATAGGTATTCTTTGCAGCCATATTATTTTAAATTTTCCTCCCTAGAAACTTTTGCAGGATGTTTAAACATCCGAAAAAGTTTTTAGCCGTGCGCGTAAGCGCACACGTTCAATAGTCGAGTTTG
>NZ_CALHGC010000055.1 GCF_938029485.1 uncultured Treponema sp.
TGTGTGTTCTATAAGGTGGTTGCAGTCGGCTTTAATACCCTTTGTTACGACGCAAAGCGTCGGGGTATTAAACCCTCCGCACGAATAAGGAGTCTATGATGAGTATTCATATCGGAGCAAAACAAGGCGAGATCGCCGAACGGATTTTATTGCCGGGCGACCCGCTGCGGGCAAAATTTGTTGCCGAAAATTTTTTGGAAAATGCACGCTGCTACAATGAAGTGCGCGGTATGTACGGGTTTACCGGAACCTATAAGGGAGTGAAGGTTTCCGTGCAGGGAACCGGCATGGGGCAGCCGTCCATTTCTATTTATGCGAATGAGCTTTTCCGTGAATACGGCGTACAGAAAGCAATCCGCATCGGTACTGCGGGAGCCTTGCAAAAAGATATTCCGCTTCGTTCATTGATTATCGGGATGAGCGCCGCGACCAATTCAGGTTCAAATACGCTCCGTTTCCGCGGAACCCAGTTCGCCCCGACAGCGGACTGGAAGCTTTTAAAGCATGCGTATGATGCGGCAATCCGCTTAGGGTATAACCCCTTGGTTGGCCCCATCGCTTCGTCTGATGTGTTTTATGACGAACTCGAAACGTGGAAGCTCTGGTCAAAGTACGGCCTCTTGGCGATTGAGATGGAAGCCGCCGAGCTGTATACCCTTGCTGCACAGTATAAGCGGCAGGCGCTTACACTGCTTACCATTTCCGACAATATGGTTACCCATGAAGAAACTACTGCGGAAGAGCGGCAGTCATCTTTTACCGCGATGATGCAAACCGCGCTTGAGGCCATTATTGCCGAATAATCAATAGTTTTTTTCAAAATCTCAAGCCGTTTTTTCATTGGTGATATATATAGTAGATATGAATATCATCAATGAAGCAAACTTTTACCCCGGATTACCCCCTTACTCTGTTGAGCAGGAAGAAGCGTTACCCGACACGGAAAGCTGTCCCGTAATTTTTGAATCGGATAATCCCGAATACAGCTTGGAAAAAACGGCCGATGCCGTTTCAATCTGCGCACGGACCGTATTCGGGATTCCGGCGCTGTATCCATGGCAGCGGCTCGTGATTGCCAATATCCTTGATGCCGTGCACGCTGCCGAAGCGGTTGAACGGCCGAGCAATTCTGTGTTTGCCGAAGGACAGGACAATGACTTTCCGGCTGGTACCGGAGAACCCTTGAGCGAACTGTACGATGAGGACGGCGTCTTGCGAGGCAGACAGATTGTTTTGTTGCCGACCGGCGCGGGGAAATCCCTGTGCTTTCAGGTACCGGCGCTGCTGCTGGATAAACCGACGCTCATTATCTATCCGCTTTTGGCCTTGATGAGCGACCAGATGCGCCGGATGTGCGAAGGAAACCTCGAACCGGTTTTGTTCCGCGGCGGTCAGAGTAGGGAAGAACGAGCCGCGCAGTATGCCCGTCTTGAAGGTACGGACGGTAAATCTCCTGCAAAACTCATCATTGCCAATCCCGAAATTCTGATGCAGGAAGAAGTGTTAAACCGTATTGCAAAGCGCGGCATTGCCCACCTTGCCATAGACGAAGCTCACTGCGTTAGTGAATGGGGAGACAGCTTTCGGCCGGCCTATCAAACACTCAAGCAGGTTATTGAAACGCTGAAACCTCCTGCCGTTACCGCTTTTACCGCAACAGCAGGAAACGAGGTATTAAAGCGTATCGGCGAGCTGCTTTTTGACGGGCAGGCACATCTGGTGCGCGGCGAGTCGGATCGTACGAATATCGCCTATTTTGTACGGCAATGCCGCGTAAAGGCGCCTGCCCTCCTGCAAGAGGTTATGCAGCGACAGCGGCCGATGGTTATTTTCTGTGCGACGCGGAACGGTACGGAACAAACCGCTGCGTTTTTACGCTA
>NZ_CALHGC010000056.1 GCF_938029485.1 uncultured Treponema sp.
ATTTCCAAAAAGGTGCGGTGATCGTTTTCTTTTTGCACGGAATATTGATCGACCAATAGTTCCGCCTTCGTTGTACCGTTCTGCTGAATTTCCATCTTTGCCCGAGTCCCGATTGTTTCAATCATTATTTTTGACGGAACTCCTTTCATAATGGATTCGGCAGTTTCCTCGGCAAAAAGAACTGCGCCGCAGCATAGTAATAAAGAACAAAGCATTAGTAATTTTTTCATCATCATACTCCCTTATGAGCTTACATTTCAATGTTATACCACAAAACACGGGAAGCCGCAAAGAGGCATTTTACCGGGGAGCATACCGGAAATATTGAAAGTGATTGCCTTGATAACCTGTATGCAACAAAATGACAAGCGGGAGGAAACAAAAAAACTAGCTTTCCCGTCTAAAGCATTTTAGCATATACGCATAAAAGCTTTTTGGAGTGTATATGATCAAGATAACGTTTATAGGTGCGGGAAGCACCGTGTTTGTCCGCAATGTAATCGGCGATAGCATGAGAACGCCCGCGTTACGGGATGCGGAAATTGCTTTGTATGACATCGATGCGGAACGGCTCAAGGATCCAGAAATCATCCTTTCGGCATTGAATCGGAATATTAACGACAATAGGGCGCATATCAGCTGCTATCTGGGCGAAGAGAACCGGAAGGCGGCGCTCAAGGATGCGACCTTCGTCATCAATTCCATTCAGGTTGGCGGATACGATCCGTGTACCATTACCGACTTTGAAATCCCCAAAAAATACGGACTGCGGCAGACCATTGCCGACACACTGGGTATCGGCGGCATTATGCGTGCGTTGCGTACCATTCCGGTGATGGAAGCCTTTGCGCACGAAATGGAAGAGGTGTGCCCCAACGCGTGGCTGCTGAACTACACCAACCCGATGGCGATGCTGACCGGTTACATGCTTCGCTACACCAATGTAAAAACAGTCGGTTTGTGCCACAGCGTACAGATTTGTTCAAAAACACTGTTTGAAGAATTGGACATGCAGGATAAGCTTGAAGGACGGCGGGAAGTTATTGCCGGCATTAACCATATAGCATGGCTGCTGTCCATTGCCGATAAAGACGGCGTTGACCTCTATCCTGAAATTAAAAAGCGTGCGGCGGCAAAGAACGCAGCGGGCATTACGCCGTGCCGAATCGGGGATTTGCCGCCGGTGCTCGCCGCGATGAACATGACAAACATCAACCCGCAGCTTTTAGCCATTGAAGCGGCGCGGACAAAGAAGCGGGATGCCATCTACCACGCAGCGATGCTTGATCCGCATACCTCGGCTGAACTAAGCATTGACGACATCCGCGCTCTTTGCGACGAATTGATCGAAGCGCACGGAAAATATATGGCGATGTATAAGTAACGCTACCGTATACACGGAAACTGCCAACCGCAAAGAATTTCGATATATTCTTTGCGGTTTATTTTTTACTTTTAGCATACTTTCGAAAACTCGCTTGCATAACGCGAATGTTCAGCTGCCGCAAGTATCTTTTTCGTCTTATCGCATCCATTATTGCTACCCGAATATAATTTTAGGTACCGTCAGCGCTACGGATTTGCCGTTATAGGTGTAGGTAATCCGTTCGGTTGCGTCATCAAGGATAACGGCGGCGGGTTTAAGTTTCGGCGCAAGGGAAAAATAGGCGGCGACTTCGGAGAGGCCTTTTTCTATCGGGAATTTTTCGAGCAAGTCGTGCAGCGAAAACTGAACGGCATCATGGAGAAATTGACTGCGGTAATGCTCGATATGTTTTTTAAGCAAGGTCTCGTCAATATAAAATTGATGAAAGATACCGCTTTGCTGCAACAGCGCCGCCGATTCTTGCTCGGTAAACGAGACAATCGGTTCAAAGCTTTGGTTAAGCGGCGGGAGAACAAGCGTCCGTGCCTGCGGAAAATGGAGTCCCGGTTTTGTCTGAATATAAAAATCGTCAGGGAATGTAATCTCACGCTCGGCTAATTCAAATGCTTTGGTCTTGATAAAAGTGATAAGCTCGGTCAGCTGCTTATGATCGCCGCGGTCTCGCGAAAGCAGCACACGGTTCAGCCGGTGGGTAAGCGAGTGGTTGGTGTCGATAATCTTGCGCCCCGCTTCGTGCAGGTATTGCTTGAGGTGCAGCAGGAAGGAGTCCTCCCACGCAATACCGTGCTCAGTTACCTGCGCGATAATCGTCCGTGTTAAGTGATTGATCTCGTTTTTACCTGCATCGGCTGCAAGAAAGTCCCAAAAGGAATCGAAAGTCTGTCCCTGCGGCGTTTCTTTCATTTCCAGATTGGCATCGAGGGCGTAGCCAAGCACCGCACCTTTTGTTTCGCTCACCGACTGCTTTTTGTATACATCGGCAAGAATGGCTTTAAAGTTTTCTTCTACCTGCCGGAAGTCCGATAAGAGTTCGCGTGCCGCTTTTGAAACTTCGCGTAGCCGTTCGACCATTTGCACCGGCGTATACACTTCCGCCTCTCCCGTTTTTTTAATTGCATTGATACGCTGCTGCAATGCTTTTTTCTGTTTTTCCAGCTCTGCAATTTGCGTTTGCGGATCGTGCGTAGTGTTTTCCGAAAGCTCTCTGAGTTTATGTAGAATATCTTGAAAGCGGGATTCGGTGCCGATAAACGTTTTTGAATCCATCGTATCAAGCCATGTGAACAAACGCTCCACTCCGGCGCTCAGTTCTATAATCACATCCTGCCGTTCATTGTAATATTTTTTGATATAGCCGGTCTTTTCCGAACACCATTTATTCGTCAAAAAATGAGCGCGCGCTTCGATGCTTTGCATTGCGAGTCTGAACTCTTCGCTGTTTTGTATTTCCGCCGTTTCTCCGTCATACCAATCGTCGATACTGCTATTGTCAAACCCGGAAAATTCCTGCGACCGCAAAAAATCCGCCAGCAACGTTTCAAACCGATCGGCATTGACGGTTTGCAGATTCCGCTCTCTGAATGTTTTAAACAAAAATGAAATAGCCGGTGCGGGATTCTTTGAACGTAAAAGCCGCAGTCCCGAATCTTCCGCAAGTAAGGCTGCTATATATGCACTGTCAGAACTTTGCATAACTATTCCTTATCGTTACAAGTGATGCGAGTCTTTCTTTGATAAAATCCTGCGGGATCCGTTCCTGCTCCAGTCTGCTGCATTCGGGATGTTCCTGCAAATAACGGAAAAGCGCTAACTCTTCGGCGGTGAGACACAAGTCTGCACTATTCCGCTTAGAGGATTTTCCGGGAACGGCAAACTGCGCAAATGTTTGGTAAGTTGTACTATCCATACAAAATGAAGTAACGTCCGGAAAAACTGCGCGAAATTCCGACAGGATTTCAAAACCGTGTTCGTCTATATCGCCAAAGTAATAGAGCTTCTTTTGACGTAGATGGATATTGTGCTGTAATTGCACGGCGGCAAATCCCGAACCGAAAATGCAAATGCTGTTAGGAACGGCGGGAAATGTCAAATACACCAGCAGATTTTCAACAATAAAAATAGTATCGACGGAATCAAAGCGCAGCGCGGCAAACGATTCAAGCGGTATGTGCACCTCGCCGGTTTTGAGCGTTTCTCCCGCAATAGTTACATCGATTGCATCATCCAATAAACGGAACCGGATAAACGGCGGCGCTGTGCGGACTCCCCATTCAGTGTATATCGCCGCTGCGGTATTTTTCGGTTCGTCAAAAACCGGTTCCGGAGGAATCGCTTCACACAAAACCGGTTCCGCAGTACCGCTTTTCTTTAACGCGCAATAGAGTGAGAAAATCAGTGCGCGGTTTTGTTCGATAAATTTGGTGTGTACCGGAAGCGGAATTTCGCGTAAGTATAATCCGCATGGGCTGTGATGTATAAACCAATCCGCGCATAAAAAAAGTTGTTCCCAATACTGCGCGTCGAAAGCTTCGGTTAAAACGGAGATATGCTTGGCCGTCCAGTCATACCAAATATCAGCAGCATCAAGTTTGAGGCATTGCGTTTTAATACGTTCAAGATTTGTTTTGAAATTACAGGCTTCCGTTTCTTTTTGGATAAAGCGCAAAAAATCAACTTCGGTTTCAAACAGTATTTTTTCGATGATGGTCTGCATTCCCTTGCTGCGGGTTTTAACGGCGGCGCTCACCACCGTGTAGCCGAATCCCTTTGCTTGCTTTGAATGCCGGTATAGTTTTTCCGCTTCCGTTTTCCGCATTGCAAAATCATCCGTTGCGGAACCTCTTGCCGCCGGAATATGGAGCGGGAAAAAAGCCGTATCGCCGTCAAGTACGGAATGCAGATAGCCGGTAAATTTATGTTCGGCTTTCACTTTGATTGATTCAGCATTGATCATAGAGAATTCTTTTCCTGCCGATACCGGTCAATCGTAATATTCAGTAGGCGCGAGGTATTGTCGTTGTGTTTTTCGGTAATGTGAACCGAAGCGATATAATCTTCTACGATATTGATTTTATCCATCGGTGTTACAAGAATCATCTGAAGTCCGATCTCTTTAAACAGCTCCATTGCATAGCACGAATTGTCCATATCGATTTTACTGAACACTTCATCGATGATAACAAGCCGCAGCGAACGCCCTTCTCCGCCGGTAATGCCGAATTGAAACGCGATTGCCGATGCTAAAATCGTATAGGTTAATTTTGATTTTTCGCCACCCGACAAACTGGCAGAATCTTCATAATATTGTTTTTGTGTATTGTCGTTAAGATAATATTCAATAGCGGCAAAATTAAACCACTGACGTACGTCCAGCACTTTTTTACGGCGCGGATCATTTTCTTTTAAGTAGGCAATCAGCGTTTCAATTTTTTTATACTCTTCAAATTCAGAACCGTCCGCGCGGTTAAAGATAGAGGCTGAGTCTGGCAGTGCCGCTAACAACAGCGCCTGAAAATCTTTTATGGACTGATCGGTTGTTTTGCGGTTTTCCAGCTTGATATAGGTCGGAGGATTTTTGCTGTACGGAATTGTTTTTAAGCTTTTATTGAGTTCCTCTATTCCCGCAATAATCTGTTGGCTGCCGGTGTCAAGTATTGTCTTAAAATTGGTAATATCATTTTTTACGTGCTCATTAAAAACCTGTTTAAATTTTTTTCGGCACGAAGGCAAATCATCGCGGTTCAGCTTATCGTAAAAGGTTTGAAAGTCGGCAAGCCCCGACGCTTCCGCTTGAAAGTCTCGGACATCAGCTTCCCACGACGGGAATTTCCGTTTTATATCCGGCTTAGGGTTTTTCACTGCGGACATTTTTTCGCGGACTTTCCGCTCTGCATTCCGCACTGCCGTTTCCGCTTGTTCGCTTTCTCTATTCAGCGCAGATTCAATCCGCTCTTTTTCGGTATCGATCTTTTCCGGCAAGTCAAAGTTTTTTTGCGCAGTAAAATGCTCTGCAAAAACAGCGAGCGCTTTTTGTGTTTCTTCACTGTCCCGATCAGGAAACTGATTTAACTGAGCGGTAAAGCGTTCCTCTTTGATGCGGATATCCGTCAGCTGCTGTTTCACGCTTGACGAGGTTTCAATATAACCGGTACGCTCGTCTTCCTTCGTTTGTTTTTCGATTTGCAACCCTTTCAATTTATCTTCAAGCTGTCGCAATTCTTTGTCGCCGCGGAGGATAGCGTCTTTTTCTTCAAGAGATGTATTCAATGCAGCCGAATATTTTTGCACATCAAGATCATCCCAGAATTGCATCTTTTCCAAGCTGCTCAAAATAACAAGCTGACCGTTTATATCGTCCTGTTTTTTCCGGCTGTCTGCCAGCGCCGTATCGTTTTTAGCAATTTCGTTTTGCAGCTTTTTTAAGCTGAACGAAAGTTCCTGCCGCTTTTGGATATTATCCCATCCGAGTACAAAGGTTTGCCGTCCCGAATGCTGCGGACGGTCGTCTTTTTCGTGGCGTATTTTTGCTTTAATTAAACCGGAAGTTGTAAGCGCCTTTGCCGCCCTGCCGAACACTTCCGTATCATCCGTACAGATATAATCGAATGTGTCATGCAAATACGCTTCAAGCCAATCGGAAAGTTCATGCTTCCGTTGTATTTCCAATTTCGCAATAAGAGAATCTTTTTCGGGTATATTTTTTTTCAGCTGCGGCTTTGTATCGGTTCTAAGGTAGACGAGTCTGCCTCTTAAATTGTGTGTTGCCGCATACTTGTTCACCTTTGTATAGAGGTGCGGAGGTACCAGCAAACATAACGCAAAATTATGCAGCAGTTTTTCTATCGCAGCTTCCCAGCGGCTTTCTTCTTTTGCAACCTGTAATAATTCTCCGGCAAATACCAGCTCTTTTTCGGAACAACCGATATGTGTGCATATTTCATCGCGTATTCTGATATTATGCGCAGGAATATTTGTCGTCCGCTTACTAAGCGATTCCAATTCTTCGATGATTGTTTTCAGTTCGTTTTTATACGTTTGATTTTGCGTGTTCCGTTCAAGGCTTGATTCGTAAAGACGATCTTTTTCTTTGCTGAGTTTTTCTTTTAATTGCGGCAGCAATGCTACGTTCGCATTAAATTTCTTTTCCGTCTGCGGAACTTCTAAAGATAAAACGCGAGCGTATTGCTCATAGTCCCGCACATTATTCCGGCATTTCTGTAACTTTGATTCAACAGATTGAATTTTATGCTCAATTTCTTTGATCAAAATTGCCGTGCTGTTTTTTTGGATAACTGCTTTGAGTGAATCCATATCGGCATCAAGCTGTTTTATTTCAGCTTCAAGCATATTTCTTTTATTATCGGCGATCAGTTTTTCTTGTTGTAAAACAACTATTCTTTTTGTAATCGTATTCAGCAGTGTTTGTATATACCACAGCTGTAAAACCGTTTTGAATTGTTTTAATGTTCTATTCTTTTTTTCACAGTCCTCAAATATTTTTCCGGCATCTAAAATTTCCTGCAGCAGCCTCAGCTGTTCTTGCGCTTTTTCTATTTCGTTATATATTTGAGAAAGCTCTTCGTAGTGTTTTACCAAATCATCAAAATCGCGTTCGGTATCGCGGCCTTCAAACATATAGGTTCTGATAAAGTCATTTAAGTTGCCGACGCCTTTCAGTCCGACCGTTTGAGAAAAAAGATAGAGCGCTCTGTCCGAACGCAAACCTGCAAGCTGAGAGAATGCTTCTGCATACGGGGTAAAATTATCGGCGTAAAACTTGGTACCGAATACTTCGGTCATGCGTTTTTTCCAATTGCTCTGCGGTGTAAAATCAATCCCTTCTTTTTGTATCTCTTCAATCGAAAGCCGTTTGTGTGTTATCGAATAGACTTTTTGCAAGGCGCCGCCGCCGGAAAAGAAGCGCACCTGCATAAGCGTTATCGGCCACTGATCGTCCCCCAACACAAAGCAGCCGAGTAAAATAGAAATGCAGTTTTCTTTTGTGCGTAAATTTTTTGCAGTGCCGGAGATAAATTCTTCCTCGCGTTTGTTCCCGTATGTACCCAGTACATAGCTGATTTCATCACGCTCCCGCTTGCTCTCCGCTCCGGCGGATTGGTTATAAAAGCGCTGCCGCGGCGGCACGATAAGCGACAAAAAAGCATCCACCAGCGTCGTCTTCCCCGAACCGTTTAATCCGGTCAGGAGCGTCGCCTTCTTTCCGCACCGCAGCGTATATACCTTGGCATCAAAAACGCCCCAGTTGTACACTTGAAAAAAATCAAGATACACCCCGTTTTTATCAAGCTCCTCAGTTTTTAATAAATCAAATTGCATCAGCCGTTCTCCTAGGGTAAACGCATCAGCCATTTTGGAGTATATTCCCGCAAAATGAGAGGCTGTACCACCAGAGTTTCGCCGCTTTGCGGCTCAAATGGT
>NZ_CALHGC010000057.1 GCF_938029485.1 uncultured Treponema sp.
CGTTTATGCAGACTATAAGGGAAATGTGTATATCAAAAAATCAGAGTCCGGATTATCAAAGGATTCTGTGGCGTTGGTTCATCAGCTTATCGTTGTCGATAAATTCCGTTTGGATGAGAAAATAGCATCGCTCAATAAAGCTATTTTGCGAAAGCTTGAAACGGCTATTGATTATGTCTTAAAGGATTGATGGTTATGATTGATTCAACAATGAAAAGAAAAACGATGCTGTTTTGTTTGATAGCTGCTTTTGCAATGAGCTGTTTGTTTGCAGCAAGTTGTGGCGGTGAGAAAGGCGGAACAGCAAAAGCGGCTGTAACGGAAACTGACTACAAAGGCAAAGAAGCGGTTTTTGTCTATGACGCCGGAGAAAACCTCGTGGCTGTTCTTGCAGAGAAGAAACAGCTTGAGTATATCGGTGCTCTTATCGGCGGAAGCATCGGTCAAAGCGGTGAGGCGGCTACGCTGGAACTTGTTATAGATGTACCGGAGAATGCAAAGGTACTCTATCGCTATGTGTTCAAAAATAGAACGGAACAAAAGATGAACTTGTATGTGTATTCAAATTATCAAAAAATCCGAATAACGGATATTCCCCTGCTTTCTTCGATAGTATGGGATGTTACCGATACGGATTATGATACATTGATTCATCCGGAGAAAATATAAAAAGGGATAGTAACGATGAATAAAACGATTTTTAAGTTGGCGTTGAAAAATCTTTTTTCGCATAAGACAAAGACGCTGATTATTATGATTTTGATCGGGCTTGGCAGCTTTTTGGTGGTGCTGGGGCTCGGTGTGCTGAATTTTGCCGAACGGCAGACAAAGAATGTATGCGAGAGCGATTTCTGCGGCGATATTTTTATTACCGGAAAACCTGCTGATAAAGACGTGCACGTTACGCTTGCCGGAGCCTTTAAGAAGGTGAATACGGGAAAGCTGCCGACAATGCCGTATTTATCGAAGCTCGAAAAAATAGAGGCAAAGTTACATGATATGCCGGAAACAGCTGTGTATACGCGGGGGATTGTTACCGGTTACGGTATGCTGAAACCTGCCGACCTTTCCGACACGTGGGAGCCTAAGGGTGAAAACTTTGCGTATATGCCGTACGCGGTTACGCTCGGTATCGAACCTTCTTCATATAAAAAAACATTTGAGACGATTAAGGTGTATGAAGGTGCATTTCCCGATTCAGACAGCGAGGCGTTTATTATGCTGCCTGAGAAAATAAAAGAACGGTATGAAAAATATTATGAACGGGAATTGCATACCGGCGATGAAGTGGTGGTAATGAGTTTCGGTGAAAAAGCAAAGTTGCGGAAAGTACGGGTAAGCGGCTTTTTTACGTTCGCACATCCCGACACTGCAGTACAGTCGATCCTCTATGCGGACATCAACAGCGCACGTATACTTGCCGGCGTAACAATGGGTGCGCGTACCGTTACGGAAATTCCGAAAAATATCGATTTAAGTTTGTCGGAAAAGTCGGAAGACGAGCTGTTTTCCGAGGATGCCGTCGGACTCACCGAACAGGCGGAACGGGTTACCGAAAAAAGACAAACAGCTGCCGACGTGGAAAGTATTTTAGGCAGTACCGCGCTGCGCAATCAGCTCAATATGGCTGATACCGATGCGTGGCACTTTACCGCAGTAAAGTTGAAGGACCCCCGCAAAACGGCGCAGACGATTACGGATTTGAACAAATGGTTTGAAGAAGAGGGGCTTTTAGCGCAGGCTCTTCCGTGGGATAAAGCAATGTCGCAATTTGCGACCGCAATTAAGGTAACCCAAGTATTAATGATCGCCGTACTGGTGTTATTGGCAGTTGTCGTACTTATCGTCATTATGAATACACTTGTCGTTTCTATTATGGAGCGGACGGCGGAAATCGGTACGATGCGGGCAATCGGTGCAAAGCAATCATTTGTCAGACGGCTTTTTTATACGGAATCGTTTTTGCTGTCGTTTATCGGAGCTGCCTGCGGTATTGTCGTGGCGATTATCACCGGTTTTATCTTTAACGCGCTAGAAATACGTTTTTCGAATGATACCGTTGCGGCGCTGTTCGGCGGCTATAAGCTGCAAACTGCGGTGTCCTTCACTGCAATACTGAGCACGCTCGGTGCAATGATTGCTGCAGGCATAATTGCAAACTGGTATCCGGTACGCATGGCGCTTAAGATCAGTCCGTTGGAAGCCATCAACAAGTAAAGCATTGTTAAGGAAAGATTATGAATATATTAAAGATTGCATTTCGGAATTTAAATAGGCAAAAGCGGCGCAGTATGTTGTTGGTTATTGCGATTATATTTGCATTTCTTATTGTAACCCTGATCGACGGACTGTCGGCAGGCGCGCGTAAGAGCTTGGAGTATCAGATTGCAAAG
>NZ_CALHGC010000058.1 GCF_938029485.1 uncultured Treponema sp.
CTCCGCTATGGTCTTTCTCCGCGCGACTATATCTTAAGAGCACGAATGCACTATGCGTGTCTGCTTTTATCAAAACCGGCATTGTCAATCGGTGTTATCGCTGCACATCTCGGCTATGCGAGCGCCGGTAAATTTTCCATTGCATTTCGAAAAGTATATCATCATTCCCCTGCGCAATATCGGGCGGCTATTCGGAAATGAGAGCGGAGGTGTTTAGCGGCCATATGACAAAACGATAGGCGATCTTAAAAAACTCAACTACGTAGACTGCTTGAAATAAATCAACGAAGTTATCGAACAGGTCTATTATCTATCTGCTTAAAGGTTAACTCACGAATTATACCATCCAATGGTCTTCTGTAATGCTTCCGTTTTCCAGTTTGAGGATTCGGTCGCATGAATGCATGATAAATTCCCAATCATGTGAGATGATTAAAAATTTTGTTCCGGTTTTTTGCTGTTCGCGAATCAGACAGCTTATTCTTTGCATATTGATAAAATCCAAGCCGCTGGTTGGTTCGTCTAAAATAATCATCGGGATATTCCGCATAAGGGCAACGCCTAATACCAACCGCTGTTTTTGTCCGCCCGATAAGACAGCAGGATGCAGCTCTTTTAATGCTAAGAGATCGAGCTTTGCGAGTATGCTTTCGGCTCTTTGCATCAGTGCATCATTTTTTTTCAAACCTACCGTTAATTCATCAATAAGGTTTTCTCCGAATAGTTGCGAATCCAAATCTTGCGGAATATACCATATTTTCCCGATACGTTGCTTAGGGCTATATGCTTTATCATGTAATAAAACGTAACCGGAATTTTCTTTTACAAGTCCTGCAAGAATTTTTCCTACAGTACTTTTACCCGTACCGTTTTCACCGGTCAATGCAATAATTTCATTTGCTGTGTATTGAAACGAAATATCTTTTAGCAATACCGTTTTTCCATACATCTTGCTCAGATGCTGCACCGCAAAACTGCTGCCTGTAGAGATGTAAGAGCCGGGTACTAAATAGGGCTGTTCATTTATATCGGCGTTTTTCTTCCGGCAGGTATTACCGTGATCTTCATCGTGTCCGTCGCTTTTAAACGATTCAAGCACTAAAGAACGCAAGCCTATACTATGTAAAGCATCCGCTGAAAGATTCAGTATTTCCGGTGAGGTATACCTGTGTACGATTGTACCGTTCTGCATTAACACATAGGTGTCGGCGATGCCGTTAAGGTAGTGCAGCCGGTGCTCGGCAATGATAATAGTCTTTCCTTCATTTTTTAAATTCCGTATCAAATCCGAAAGCAAGGCAGTGGACTGCGTGTCTAAATTGGCAGACGGTTCATCAAAAACATAGATATCCGGTTCCAACACTTTGGCAGAACAAACGGCTACCTTTTGCCGCATCCCATAAGAGAGTGTATATATCTTGTTCTCTAAAAGTTCCGTGATGTGCATACAATCTGCGGCTGTGTGTACTTTTTCAATAATGATTTTATGCGGCAGTCCCGCATTCTCACAGCCGAAAGCGATTTCTCCTGCAACCTCGTTTGCAAAAAACTGAGTGCGCGGGTCTTGGAACACATTTCCTATCAGTCTGCCTCTTTCCCACGAAGGAATATCTTTCATATTGTGATCATCAATCAGCACTTCCCCTTCAAGGGTTCCTTCAAAAAAAGCGGGAATTAATCCGTTTATTACCCGTGTCAATGTTGATTTTCCGCAACCCGAAACTCCCATAATCACACAACATTCACCGCAGGAAACGGAAAGATTAACCGCTTCCAACTGTTTTTTTCCGTTACGGTAGGAAAAAGAAACATCTTTCAATCTGATTTTTTCTTTCATAACATTTACATTACAACACATAATACGGAAAGACACAAAGAGCCGGTCAAAAGAACGATGTCTGTTTTACCGAGTTGTGTTTCATAGTAGCTTTGTTTGTTTGCAGGATTTTCAATACCGCGCACAATCGCTGCCGCTGCAAGTTCGTCTCCTATTTTTATAGAACGAAAAATGAGCGGGACAACGGCGTATTCCATAGTGCGGAACGGATGCAGCAGCACCATACGGG
>NZ_CALHGC010000059.1 GCF_938029485.1 uncultured Treponema sp.
CGTACAACAAACAATTCCGGCGTTATTTCTTTTCAAGGGTATAAGTTCCAAATCGAAGCTCCTCATTGCGCAAAGAAGAAAATACAACTGTGCATATATAAAAACGGCATAAAAGCACTCGTAGACGGTGTGTATCGCTCCGTAAGGTTGCTTGAAGATTTAACTGATGGGATAGGTGAACAAATGAGTACATCGCTTAAAAACATAATCTATCAGTATATGCTTACCGATGCAAAGAGAGCAAGTGCATCGCTTTAACTATTCACTATAAAAAAAAGTGTCCGCCGCGCTCTGACCAGCGACGACGGACTAGGTTAGAAGAACTCTCAGATTCTACATCCAAGAATCGCTGTTATTATAATTCTTATTTAAGATTTAATCAATAGTAAATTCTGTTTCAAGAGTTATATTGTGCTGATATTTTTCTTCTTACTTTGAAATGTCGTTTATGTAATCAGTAATAATAGTGTAAAAACCTTATTTTTATCCGATAATTATACTGTTGTATGGGTAGTGAAACTTTTATTGAACGGCTTGAAAGGCTGATGGAAGACAAGGGCTTACAGCAAAAAGACCTTGCAGAACAAGTAGGAATAAGCTCAAACGGAATATCAACATGGAAAATTACCGGCACTTTGCCGAGAGCCGATATAGCGGTAAAGATTGCAAGAATTTTAGGCGTTACGGTTGAATATCTGGTAACAGGCTGTATTCCCAACATCGACGAAACACATAAGCTTGCCTATACGGTTGCAATGCTCCCTGAAAAGAAACGGCGTATAGTGCAAGCTGTAGTAGATTCTTTAGACGTATTTTAGAGCAAAAGGTTCAGCAAATACGGAATCTTAATTCCGAGCTTTATTTTTAATATAAGCAAGATAACCCTCACAATTATAAACGCCACCAGAATTACCGTTGCAATCAAAATTATTCTTGCTCTGAATTTCAGCTTTGTTTCGTATTGTGTCAATTTCGTTGAGTAATCTGTCAACTTCTGCTTCGTATTGTCCAAACAAGTATTCAATTCGGTCAACTCCGTCTGTAATGTTTCTACTTGTTTTGATGATGTTTGCAATTCGCTCTCTGCTACTATTAACTGTTCCGTCAAGAGCCGAGATTGTTGCTTCAAGTTTTCCAGCTGCACGTGAATTTCCGCTGATAATGTCTGCAGCGTCTGTTCTTGTGTTGCCGGCTGTGCAACAACCGGTAAGCAAAAAAACAAAAAGACAGACAAAAATAACATAAAAAATACCTTTTTTCGCATGATTAAAACTCCTCATATGGTTTTCACCTTCTTATTTTTTGCGCAACGCGCCTAAAAGCCTATCAGTGGAACGCAAGACAATTTTTGCACCGTCTTGCTTAAAACCATCCTGTTCAAACACAATCAAATCATCATTGATAGTGCCGACAATAATAGCCACATGTCCGTACTTATTCGTCGAACTCTCCGCCCAAATTGCGGCATCACCGGGGATAAAAGATGTGCCGGTAATTTTGGAAAAATACCGTTTTTCCTTTTCCATTTTCTCATAGTTAATAAAGAGGTCTTTTGCCCCTTCAACGCCACCTGTATGCGGAATGCAAAGTACGTCTTGGCAATATTGCCTAAACAAGTCGACACATTGTGCGCCGTACCGCTTGTCGTAGTCTACCTTCTTTCCGGTATTCTTCTTAATAAACTCTTCAAGCTTCATTGCAGTCCCCCTGCGGATAAG
The DNA here is from genome assembly GCF_938029485.1 of uncultured Treponema sp. Lineage (GTDB taxonomy): Bacteria > Spirochaetota > Spirochaetia > Treponematales > Treponemataceae > Treponema. The sequence continues at coordinate 1,719 of NZ_CALHGC010000059.1, forward strand.
TCCTTAGACTTAATTTTATTTGTGATATTCTCAACGATCGACTTAAAGCCTTGTATGAACGTCTGATAACACAGCTGAACACCGCCTACCGTCAGAATACTCCCAATTACCTCTACGGGTAAAAGAGAGAGCGAAGCATAGCACAGCGCCGAAAGCGGAAGCATAAGAACAGCATACCAGATTTTGTTTTTTGGCTTGAAAAAGTTTTTGATATACTCTTCAAGCCCCACAGTCGCAAAACACGCGACGATAATTTTCATAAGAAATTCAACGTTAATCATTTAATTTACCCCCTGCTATTTTTCTTGCATTAAAATATATTTCTCCGAATATACGCTTGTAATCTGCCAGAGTTATTGTTTCCATAATTTCCGGTAGATTGTATTTCGGAAGTTGAACATTGTATGAATAAAGGTTGGCTTTTACTGCGTGATAATATCCTGAAGCTTTAGCATCACTGTATCTTTGTAATTCAACATCACACTTTTCGGTGATATGGTTTCTCGTTAAATCGTTTTTTACCTCATAATTAAGTCTACCCTCAATAAGCCGGGCAATATCTTCAAGCATAAACAATTCTTGTTGGTCTGTTATGTTAAATATTTTTTTTCCTACATCAAAAATATCAATCCATATCTTTTTTAAAAGATTATGTGCATTTGATGTTTGGTTATCGAGTATATTCTTTCCTTCCGTGTGATACAGTTCTTTTTGAGCATTTGAAACAATTTCAAAGTTTTTCATCCGCACATCTTTGGTCTTTATAATCATATAAATACCTAAAAGAAACAGAGCAAAGAAAACGAGTACAAGAATGATGAAAATCCACCCGATCGTTGGGAGATTTTGAAAAAAGCTGTTCCAATCCATAAAAATAGCCCCAAACAAAAAAAATAGCCGCCACCTGCAATGAACAGATAGCGGCTTTGGCTTTTACCTAAAAACCGAATGTTGTATGATAGCTTTATAATATAACAATTATACTTATTTGGCAATCTTAACAAGTTTGTTAAGTCGTTTTTTATGCTAAAATAAGCGCTTCAATTTCTTTGACTGCAAAGCCGAGCTGAAAGATTCTTGCATTCTTGTCTTCTTTCTTTTCAAGCTGCACATAGTAAACGGTCTTTTTTCCGTATTCGTCTATCCTTTCCTGTGCCAAGATGTGATGTGTTTCATCTTCTTTTCCCTTGTCCTTGTCGGAAAGTTCCTTTACTATTTCCCAGTTATAACGGTCGTGCAGCAGACAGCGCAACGCCCGCTTTGTTTCTTCGGGAAATATCGGTAAACAGTTCAGGTAATCCTGTTTCGTTGCTAAAGATTGTGGAAATCCTCTCATTTTTTGCCTCCTAGTTATGTCAATGTATAATACTTGTCTATTTTCTTTACTGTAGTTATAAACGGTATTTTATCTTCATACTTTTCAAGCATACTGATAACTACGCCGCTTCCGGTAAAGAAAATTCGCTTGCGCTCATCCGTTTCTTCGTAAAACTGAACTGTAGCGCACTTTTCACCACGATCTCTGAACTTTGACATTTTCACCTTAAAAGCAGAAATAATAATTTCTTTATTCAGGATACTGTCAATTCTCACCTTCTCTCCATCCAACGGTTTTTCATCGTCGGATGCAAAATCGCTAAACCTTTGCAATATAGTGCCCCCTCATTTCATCTATTTTCATAGCCTTTTTAAGATTGTATGCGTTGGCATGTTTCAGCCACCCTGCCGTACTATCAATAATTGATCGCATATTATCAGTCGTTATTTTTCCGCTCTCAACCCAATTCGGTAACCGCTTAATTGTTTTCATCTGTCGTTTTGCCGTCGATTTTCGTACAAGTATATAATTGTCAAAATGCCTGTAACCGCAAAAATCTATTCCCTGTTTCACATTGAATACATCAGCTTTAGAATATGTCAACTGAAGATTTACCCCGATAAAATCCTCAATTTTTCTTCTGCACTCATGTAG
>NZ_CALHGC010000060.1 GCF_938029485.1 uncultured Treponema sp.
GTTCGGCAAACGTCGTTTATTAACGTGTGCGCTTGTCGTGCAGCAATTCACCCGCCTCAAAAATTGATATTTTGTTCGGCTGTCGAATTTTAAGGAACGGTTTATATCATCGCTATTATCGGAAACCGGTTATATTCTTAAAGGGATAAGGAAATATGTCCGTTTTTTAAAGCCTACTTCTTCAGTTTTCTGATGATGAAATGCATTTTTCCCAAATAGTAAAAATTAGAAATTTTTTCTCCGAACGGTTCGACCTAGACAATTGAAAACAATGCTGCATGAGCCGAATATACGGCAAGCGCTTCCCAGAAGTTTTGAGGAACGGCATTATCAAAATAGGAATCGATTTGTCCTTTGCAATACGGAATGCTGACTTCAGTACCGAAACTTTCAAGCTTATAAAACTCTTCGTTTTGAATATGCCCCCTTCTTGATACACGTATCAATACGTGTTAATATAATGCTATGAGGTTATAGCTATGACAGCGAATGAGATTATAAAACTGCTGAAAAAAGCCGGTCTAAAATAATTAAAGGAGGCATAGCATGAAGTATACATATCCTGTTATTTTTGAATACGATGATAATAAAATATGTGTGAGGGTTCCCGATATTCCCGGTTGTTTTACATTCGGAGAAACAATTACTGAAGCGATAGAAATGGCAGAGGATGCGATGGCTATGATGCTTGCGCATTATGAAGATCATCGGCAGGCGATACCAAAATCGAGTGATATATCCCAGATAACAGCAAAAAACGGATTTGTGAATTATGTAATCGCCGATACCGATGCTTGGCGTAAGCAGTTTTCAGAAAAGTCCGTAAAAAAAACAGTTACTATTCCGGCTTGGTTGAATTATAAAGCGGAAGAAGCCGGAGTTAATTTTTCTCAGGAATTACAAAACGCATTAAAGCAACGGCTGCAAATTGCATTATAACCGGGCATCTGCAAAAAACTTAAGGTATAGATTTTTAGAGAGGCCCATGAATACGTACAATACTTTACCGGCGCTTTTGCTGTAATAGGCATTGTATTCTCTGTTGTCTTCGACATTGCAGGCGTGTATATCGGCAAGCTCATCTTAAAACGGCATTTTCTATTTTGAAAAAAGAGGCTATCCAAAAACTTCAGTTTTTTGATAGCTTCCAAGGAAGCGACATATTTTCACGGTTTACTGATTGATAGTCTCGAGCGGCTCGAATATCCGCTTGCACATGCAATCCCCGAAACGACTTCAAACGTCCTGCGGCCTGTCAGTATTATCGCGCTACTTTTCAGTTTTGACTGGCGGTAAGCGGATAGTTAAACACAGCAATGAGGTGATTACACATATCCCATCTGAAACGTTTTAAGCGGCGCTCCTGCCAGCTTTTCAGTTAAAAAGAAGAGAAACCGCTTGAGTTCCCCATAGGCAGCAGGGCTGAGCGGCAAGTGCCGTGAATAGCCGGGAGCTTTTTCCGTTACCGCATACAAATACCTGAATGCTTCTGCAGAAAGCGGAAAACTATGTCCATCGAAGCTGCGGCAGGCGCTGCAAAAGCACTCGTCTTCTGCAGGGCTATACACGGCGCAGCATGCTTCCGCCGGGAATGGCGCAGCACTTGAAGCATTTTCGCCGCCGCCGCTCCCCCACCCCGTATGATTGGTTATACTCTTGGTGCCGCCGCTCCTCGCACCGACGCCTACAATCCCGGCACCGGTTGCAATCTCGATGCCGCAAGAACCGCAATGGAATATATCGGGCGCAACGCCGGCCGTCTGTAACAGCCGCCATAAAAAGCGTAAGAGCCCGCGCTCGCATCCTTCATCGTCAGAAACACAGAGCCCGTCCAAAAAAGCGTTAACCAGCTGCCAGTTCACCGTGCCGCAGGTTTTTATCGTAACTTCGCTGCACACGGCGGCGCACCAGCTGCGGGCTAAACTTTCGCGCAGCTCCATCCGGTAGGCGCTCACTGAAAAATCGGTAATTTTATTTGAATTTTTTATCGGGTTGGAATAGAGCCAGACTTTTCCGCTCTGGTAGGCTGCAACCATCCCCCGCAGTTTGCTCCGTGCGCCGCCGAAAAGCGTTGCAGGCACAATGGTACACCCGTGCTCCTGCGGCACTAGGAGCGACACATTCCGATGGTCGCTGCTAAAAGAAGAAACCGACAGCACAAGCGCCTCGGTATTCCAAGAACGATTACTCATACTGCCGGTTTTATGGTCGGAGCGTGTAAGTACCTCACGGATAAATACGCCGTGCCGCGGTACAACACACTTCCAGGGTTAAAATTCCGCGGATTTGGGAGTACGCGGATACGGGATAACATCGCGGATATTCGCCATTCCGGTAACATAGAGGAGCAGCCGGTCAAAACCGAGGCCGAATCCCGAATGCGGCACACTGCCGTAACGGCGTAAATCCAAATACCACCAATAGTTTTTCATATCAAGCCCGAGTTCGGTCATACGGGTTTCAAGCGCAGTAAGATTGTCCTCCCGTTCGGAACCGCCGATAATCTCACCCAGTCCCGGCACCAGAACGTCCATCGCCCTCACCGTTTTGCCGTCATCGTTTTGCTTCATATAAAAGGCTTTAATTTCCTTGGGATAATCCGTCACGATGACGGGGCCTTTAAATACCTGTTCGGTCAAATATTTTTCATGCTCGCTTTGCAGATCGCAGCCCCAGAAGGGTTTGAATTCAAACTGGGCAGCGTGCTTTTCGAGTTCCTTCACCGCCTCCGTGTAGGTGATGCGGGTAAAAGGAGTTTTTACCACGTGTTCCAGCGTTTCGATAAGTCCGGGCTTAATCTGCGCGTTAAAAAATTCAAGATCCCCCCTACAATGGGTGAGCGCCCATTTAAGGAGATAGACGATAAAGCTTTCCGCCAATTCCATATTGTCTTCAAGCCGGAAAAACGACATCTCCGGTTCTATCATCCAAAACTCGGAAAGGTGCCGCGTCGTATTTGAGTTTTCCGCACGGAATGTCGGCCCGAAGGTATACACCCGTGAGAGCGCCGTTGCATAGGTTTCTATCTCAAGCTGACCGGAAACCGTCAAATAGGCAGCCCGTTCAAAAAAGTCCTGCTTATAATCGAGGATGAAGGTTGCAGGGTCTGCTTTATCCTTGAGCGCCTTGCGCACAATCTCCTGCATATCGAGCGTCGTTACCTGAAACATCTCTCCGGCGCCTTCACTGTCGGAAGCGGTAATCAACGGCGTATGTACATACTGAAAACCATGCTCTTGGAAAAAATTATGCACGGCAAACGCCATTTGATTCCGCACACGGGCAACCGCTCCGAACGTATTGGTGCGGGCGCGCAAGTGGGCTATGTCCCGTAAAAACTCAAACGTGTGCCGCTTTTTTTGCAGCGGGTACGTTTCACCGGAAGCCTCACCGTAAACGGAAATCGTTTTTGCGGCGACTTCCACAGCCTGCCCCGATGCGGGAGATTCAACCAATGCGCCGATTGCTTTAATCGAAGCGCCGGTCGTAATCCTGCTTAGTTCTTTTTCGGTTTGCGCATCGATTCCCTTATCACGGTCAAAGGTAAGCTGAATAGAGGCGAAACACGAACCGTCGTTTACCTGAATAAAAATGAGATTCTTTGTTTCTCGCTTGGTACGTACCCACCCGTAGACGGCAACCTCTTGCTCCTCCGGTTTTTGCGCCAGTATATCTTTAATCAATGTAATCATGTTAAAATCTCATCCCTATTCGCTGTCGTATTCAATCAGCGTTTTAATCGGTAAATCACCCAGAACTTTGTCGTAGTGCAAAAACGGCAATCCGATAACACCGCAAAAACCGGCCACTTCCGCACCGCCCTGATTCAGCATCTTTCGAGCGGCATTCAGCGTACCGCCGGTGGCGATGAGGTCGTCGAGCAGCAATATCCGCTGGCCTTTTTGTATATCGGACGTATGCACTTCGATAGTGGCCTGTCCGTATTCGAGGTCGTAAGAGCAGGAATACGTTTCGCCCGGCAACTTGCCCTTTTTTCTGATAAGAATGAGCGGAATACCGAGCCGGTCGGCAAAAGGAGCGGCAAAAATAAACCCGCGCGATTCGATAGCCGCAACCGCGTCGATTTTTTCATTCTTATAAAAGCTCGTAAGCTTATCCAAACAATAGTGAAATGATTCAGGATTTATCAGAAGCCCTGTAATATCATAAAACAAAATTCCTTTCTTAGGAAAATCCGGAATCTTACGGACAGCGCTATCAATCAAAGTATCTTTCATATTAACATTTTAACTTTACGGGGTATAATAGTCAAGGTAAAGTGAAATACATTCGCTTTTGCGGTGTTCCACGGACATCCGTGCCATCGCTCAAAAATGTACATCCGTGTACATTTTTGAGCTGCAAGTTTGCTCTGCAAACTTGTTTCTTCCTAGAACCAGCGGCAGCCGTGCCGTTTCTGATACGTCGAGGATTTTCAGCAGCGGCACGGATGCCGCTCGTATTAAACAGTAGCGATGTTTCGGCACCGCCGAA
>NZ_CALHGC010000061.1 GCF_938029485.1 uncultured Treponema sp.
CACCGCGACGAAATTCTTCAAATCCGTGGTCCCTGTCGGCGGAGCTTAAACGAGGCTGCAGACTGTTTGTTTGCGCAGTCAGCGCCATACCGCCGCACAATAAAAGCAGCATTAAACCGGCTGTTTGCAATAGTCTCTTTATACGCATAATACTTAATCCTCTTGACAATTTTCTAAAAACATAAAGGTTAGGAGCAAACTCACAATATTCCTCTTAGCTGCTCATAATACGCTGCAAATGACGCTTAATCGTTTCGTTATTGGGAAGCTGTGCATCCGCCCGTTGGATATATGAACGGGCTTCGGTATCAAAGCCCATCTTGTAATATGTCCACGCCAGCGAATCCAAATAAGCGGGATTATCGGGCTGCGCATCAAGTGCTTTTTTACACAGAATCAACGCACGGGTTAAATCTTTTTCGGTATCGGCAAGAATATAACCGAGTCCGTTAAGGGCCGTCGAATTATCGGGATCAAGTTCCAATGCTTTTTCATACAAACTCAGCGACTTATCTACCTTCTCCTGTGCATAGGCCAAATACGCCATCGAAGTATGTACTTGAGGAGAATCGTATCCGGCATCCAAAAGCTTTGAAAGCTCAAACTCCGCCAAACGAGAACGGCCTGTCTTGGTATAAATAAAAGCCAAGATGAGTCGGCATTGATATACGCGAGCAATATCGCTCCCAGCTGTAATGATTTGCTCAAGATAAACGAGTGCATCATCATATTGTAAAAGGCTCGCATAACAGAGGCCGATATAATACGCCAAATCGAAATTGATCTCGACATCTTTGGAAGATATCTTCAAAAATGTGGCAAGAGCCTCCTCATATCGATTTTCCCGGTAGAGCTGCACGCCTTCTTTAAGAACCGTATCCATTTAGATCCCCCTCATAGTATGCGCACCCCGCCTGAAGGCTTAACTTTATAGTACAAAGGCTTAAATCCGAAAATACGTTCATAGTCACCCAGTTTTTCAATATAGGTTTGAATGTCGTCCGCCCTCAAAATACTGTACGTACATCCGCCGAAACCTCTTCCCGTCAACCGTGAACACACAATATCGTTCATATCGGGCGCTACAAATTCCATAGCCCGTTTAACCAGCCAATCCAATTCAGGACAGGAAATTTCAAAACGATCACGTAAGCTTTCTTGTGAACGCGTTACGATGCGCGAAAACACCACCCAATCGTTTTTCTTTAAGGCGCCGATAGCGTCATCGACACTGATGGATTCGCGGATAATATAGAGAACCCGCCGCCGTACCGATTCGGGGATGGCAAGCTCTTCAAGATCGCTTTCGGCAAGCTTACTGAAATCATTAGGAATATCCGGCATTTTTTTAACCCGTTCATAGGCTTCCATACATTCTTGAATTCTATGATTCAGCTCCTCACGCGCAAGCAACCGGGGCACTCGGGAATCCGTCAAAATAATCCGGTAGTTATTGATGGGGAACGGATAAATATCGGCTGTTTTCCGCCGGTGATTCGTCCGTATGCAATGTCCGGCCTTTGCATAGAGAGCGCACAGGATATCCGCACGATGGGGATAGGTTTTAAGGTGCTGCACATTTGCATTTTCCAAAATATCGACAAGATCGGCCTTCGTAAGCCGCGGGGCAAACACCTTCCGTAAGGCCACTGCCGTTGCAACCTTGAGCGCATTCGGCGTACCGAGCCCTGCGTCCGCCGGTATTTCGGAAAGGATGGTAAAATTGAGACCTGTCATCTCAATACCTTGATCCATAAAGGACAGGATAACAGCCTTGATCGAATTTGCCCAACGATCCTCTTTACGATACCGCAAGTTGGCAGCCGCAACTTTTTTCCGCTCTTTAAGCGATAAAGAAAGGAATCGATAATTAGCATCTTTTCGTTTTGAAACACAAAGATAGAGATAATGATCGATCGCCATCGAAAGCGTATTGCCCTGTGCAAACCATGTATGCTCACCTAAAAGGTGAAAGCGCCCGGGAACCGCAACGGTTACTTCCGGCTCGTCTCCATATTCGTCTACATGAAACGGTAGAATCTTCTGCATACCTTCTATAATATCCCTTATATTGAAACAATTCAAGAAAAATGATTAAATTGCTTAAAAATTATGTCGGTTATTTCATCTTTTTTAGCGGTTTTATGCTCTGCGGCACTGCTTTCCCTCGGGATACCGAATGAATGCCTGCATTTCGGGTCGTCGCTGTTCGGTATTATAGCACTTATACCGTTATATACGTCTTTTTGCATCAGTCCGACTCGGCAACGCACTGCGTGGATGTTCGGCGCGATGATAGCTCTCGTCCACCTGTGCTCCAGCTTTTGGCTGGCGTATTTTGAAAACTTTGCAATTTTTACACTCGGCGCTTCCACCGTCGCGTATTTTTTTCTCGGCTTCCTTTTCGGACACTGGTTTTATTATGCAATGAAGCTGCCGTTGAGACTGCGCCCCTTCGCCTTTGCCTGTTTATGGACACTCTGGGAATGGTTTAAAGGAAGCGGATTTGTCGCCTATCCGTGGGGTAGTCTTTCAATGACCACATTATCGCTGCGGACGCTCATTCAAATAGCCGATATTACCGGCGTATGGGGAATTACCTTCCTTATTGCATTGATTTCCGCGCTTCTTGCAGAAATAATCCGGGCAGCGGCAAGATTAACCGTCGGTTTTTCCAAGCAACACGGCAGACCGTTGCTCCTTCCGCTGATCTTTACCGCCGCACTGTTGCTGCTGGTCAACGGATACGGACTTTTTCGCATATATCAAAAAAGAACGCCGCAGCAAAACCTCAATCTTGTGTTAGTGCAGCAAAACACCGACCCGTGGGTTTCCGGTCTCGATCTGTTTTTTGACAATCTGCATAACACCCAAGAACTCACCGAAAAGGCAATCAGCGAATCACCGGTTAAGCCTGATCTTATCGTATGGAACGAAAGCAGCCTTGCGTATGGGTATGATCAATTTCAAGATTATTACCGGCATCAGCCGTTTCAGGAATCCTTTACCGACTTTTTGCAGCGGATGAATATTCCTATTTTAACGGGTTCCCCGCTTTTACAGGATGCCGAACGCGGAAAATACTCGAATTCCGTCTATCTTATCGCACCGAACGGAACGGTACTCGGTACCTATTCAAAGATACAGCTGATCTGCTTTGCGGAATATATCCCCTTCACCGACCACCCGTTTGTGCAGCGTTTTTTCGACTCACTGGTCGGTTTTTCGTCGGGATGGGCGCCGGGAACGGAATATAAAGCAATGACGTTCACCGCGCAAAACGGGATTGATGTCCGGTTTGCTGCGCCCATCTGTTTTGAAGATGCTTTTCCGGCACTCTGCGCCGATTTACATAATCAGAACAGCAATATATTGATTAACCTGACCAACGATTCATGGTCAAAAACGGCAAGCGCGGAATATCAGCATTTTGCCGTTGCCTATTTCCGCGCCATAGAATTGCGTACGCCGCTTGTCCGCTCCACCAACGGGGGCTATACGTGCGTTGTCGATCCCGTCGGAAACATTACCGCAAGTCTTCCGCTCTTTACCTCAGATGCGCTGAGCGTTTCGGTGTCGGTCTATCCGTACCGGCGGACATTTTACGCACAGTTGAAAGACTGGCTTCCGGCGCTCTTTATGGTGATTGCGCTTATTGCCGCCGCCTCATTCCGGTTGAGTCCGGCGTTTTTACCTAAGGTTGAAGCGGATTACGAGCAGGTTTTTGCATGGCTAACTCCGGGGCTGTCAAAAAACTTCAGTTTTTGGACAGTTTCCTTAGATTTAGATGCGACCGCTTGAAATAGTTCCGGGGCGGTTCCCTGTTAAACTCCACTTATGTACACGCTTTTTAACGGTATGATGCAAAAAAGCTTTCTAGGGAAAAGCCGTTGATGACGGTGTTTTTGCCGTAGTGGTGCAGGATGTTTGCTCTGCCTTCTTCCAGCTGTTCGGAGCGGATGCCGAAGCTGATGGAACTGTCGGCTTCTACGAAGGCTGCGATGTGGTCTGCCGCGCGGATCAGTTTGCCGTCAATTCCGTAAAACTCAGGTGCCGCGTATGTTGTATTGAGTTCTTCGCTTGTTACATTGCGGGTTTCGCCGTTCAGTTTAATACGGTTTTCAAATTCATCCTGAATAAAATACAGCACCTCTTCGCGGTAACATTCATCCATCAACGGCAGCAGCTCTTGCGCGACGATTTCATCTTCTATATGCTTTACTACTTCGGGTAGGCGGTCGGTGGCCTGTTTTACCGGAGAGATAATGTCGCGGGTAACCGCTTCCGGTAAGTCGTGGAACAACGCTGCAAAGAAATTGATTGAAAGCCGATGTGACGGCAGCTTGAGCGTGCGGGTCATTAAGAAAACCAGCGCGGCGACAAAGTACGAATGTCCGAGCACTGTTGTCGCAGGCACCCGCGGCGTTTGGTTCCAGCGGGTCTGGAAGCGCAGTTTTTCAATTTCGGTAATGAAATAATATGGTCGCTGCCGCGTCGTCAAAAGCTGCAAACCTGTTAAGTCCATAAAATCGGCGATGTCTGCTTCCAAGCATTTATCGATTTCGGTAAGCCGGAAGGGTTCGTTCACCATGCGGATCATATCGAGTTCACGCATTGCCGAATATTTATGTGCGGCGCGCAGCACTCGAAAACTTATATCCGTCGGGTCAACCGGATCGAAGAGATAGGCTGCAAACTCGTCGAGAAAAAGCGGATCGGTGATAATCGTCTTGTATTTATCAAGCACCCAGCGGTTCAGTTTTTTATATTCTTCGGGATATTCTGCGCGGATAATGCGCTGCACCGGCGACTTCATATCGCAGAGTGCGATTCGGCGGAGTAGCTCAAAGAACGAATGATTAATGATACTCAGCCAATTAACCGTCCGTCCGTTCTTTTCTTCATATTTGCCGATGATAAAGCTGAGGAACATTTTTTCTGCCGTCTTATCCATTTCGACAATATCGAAAGGCCGGACTAAATCATTCCACCGCTGAATAGAAAATGCTTCAAAGAGTTTAAATACTATTTCTTTAGTGAACATTGTTGTTCCTCTTTCGTCTGCGTTATAGAAAACCGTTACGCTTTTTTCCGCCGTTGTAAATCTTTTTCCATCTTCTCAGACCATATCCCGATTTGCCGTTTTACTTCTTCCGCTGCGCTTCGCTCGTTCAGTAAGATATGCATACGCCGGGCAGCCTCCAAATACTGAATGGCAATCCTAAAATCCTCTATACTGGAAGTTGCCGTTTCGTAGCGGGCACGGTATTGATCGGCTGCCTGCAAGAGCAGTTTTTTTACCAGCTTGAGATGGAACATCGTGCTTTCGTAATCGGGTGAACGGGGATCAAAACCTGTCTCCGCACTGTCCTTTAAATCGAGGATGTTTTTAGCAATCGTCGCATATCGGCCTTGAATTTCTATAAACGACCACTTCCATTTGGTATTATCGCCGTATGCCCGAATAACGAGGTCTATCGCCAGACCCAATTTTCTAATCAAATAAAACCGCTGTTTTTGCGGAACGTGTTCAATCTTGCGTACTTTCTCTTCATAGTCGGAAAAAGGAGCGTCGATAAAGTTTGAAACAATCTCTTCAAGATTGATAATGACCTTATATAAGGCCTTCCGCGCTTCGTTGAGCAGCGTTTCGTTTTTTCTATTCAAAAAGGAAACGGCTATTTGGTACTTCGCCAAGTAGAGCGTTACGACATATATCAAGTCGTCGACGAGCATGATCTTTTTATACATACCGCCTTCAGGATCTTTTGCGATGAGTTCTGCCATCGCTTTTTCCTGTTTGAGTATTTGATCGATTTCTTCCTGATAGTAACGGAGCTTTTCTTCGTATACGTTTGTTCCTTGTTCCGGATTATCCATATCGTGTTATCCTATGCTTCTATACCTTGATAATAACTCTTTTGCATGAATACGTGAAGCGGTACTCACCTCATCACCTGCGAGCATCCGTGCAATTTCTTCAATGCGGGCTTCTCCGTCTATTGTTTGAGCCGATGTGCGGCTTGCATTGTCGGATTGCATCTTCAGTATCTTAATATGAGTATCGGCAGCGGCGGCAATAACTGCAAGATGTGTAATACAGAGTATTTGCTTATTACCGGCCAATCCTTTCAGATGTTCCGCGACGGTGCGGGCGACCTCACCGCCGATACCCGTATCTATTTCGTCGAATACAAGGGTGTCCGCTTCGTCTGCGGCGGTCAGTACGGTTTTCAACGCTAACATAACGCGCGAGAGTTCACCCCCCGACGCTATTTTGTTGAGCGGTTTAACCGGCTCTCCCGGATTGGTGCTGATTAAAAATTCCACCGAGTCAAATCCGTAGAGACCGGCTGTCTGCTTGTTTCCGTTCGGTTCGGCTGCTGTAACCTGCACGGTAAATATCACCTTGGGCATACCGAGGCGGGTGAGGGTCGTTTGAATCTTCTGTTGAAGCTCCGTTGCGGCAGCTTTCCGCTTTTGAGAAAGGGCGGTACCGGCTGCAAAAAGCTTTGCTTCAAGTGCGGGGACTTCCTTCTCTAGGGCAGTTTTATCCTGCTCGCTTTCGCCGAGAGAATCCAGCTCTGATTGTGCGGAGTCCCGATAGGCGAAAATATCTTTGATGGTTGCACCGTATTTTTTCTTGAGCTTATTGATAAGGGTAAGCCGCTCCTGCACCTGTTCCAGCCGATCGGGATCAAATACCAGTTTTGAAAGATATGAGCTGAAAAATCCGCCGATGTCCTGCATTTCGTAGTAGGCGTTTTCTATCCGCTCGGCATATTCGTGCACCGTAGGGTCGATGGCGCTAACACTGTCGGAGATATGCTGCGCTTTTTTAAGCTGCGGCACAATGCCTTGCTCCTGCGTACACAGGTTTTGCAGCGTTTCGACCTGCTCGTACAGTTTTTCATATTGGCAGAGCTTTGTTTCTTCCGCCTCAAGCACCTCGTCTTCATCCGGCTGTAAACGGGCATTGTCGATTTCGTCGATAACAAATGCAAGATAGTCTACCCGCTCTGCACGTTCTTTTTCGGAATGTCCTATTGTTTCCAATTTTGCTTTTATTTCGGCGAGGCGGGTATAAAGAAGGCTGAATGCGCGTACCTCGTCGAGGATACCTGCATAAGAATCCAAGAAGCGGCGGTGCTCTGCCGTTTTAAAAAGAGATTGATGGTCGTGCTGACCGTGAATATCGACTAAAAAGGAAGTGAATGCTTCAAGTTCAGCGCGGGAAACTTGTGTGTCTTGAATCCAAATACCGCCGCGGCCGTTTTCTTTCAGCGTACGCCGCAGCAGTATCCGGTTGTTTTCCGGTTCTATGCCCCGCTCGTCAAGCCATGCGGCGGCTTCGGGATGGGCGTTTGCAAGGTGGAACGTACCGGATACCGCCGCTTCGGCAGCGCCCGTGCGGATAATATCTGCGGTAACCTTCCCGCCGAGCAAAAAGCTGAGCGCTCCGATCAAAACGGATTTTCCCGCACCGGTCTCTCCCGACAGCACATTCAAATGAGCATTAAAATCGAGAGAAAGCTCGTCGATAAGCGCAATATTTTTTACCGAAATGGTTTCGAGCACATCAACCTCCGCGCCGCAGCGTTATTCCTGCAACGGACTTCCCGACCACGCTAATTTTGACCGGAGCGCCGTATAAAATGCCTCCGGTGAACACCCGATGAGTTTTAGTCGGTGGCGCGACATCTTAATCTCAATTTTGTCGCCTTCGCAGAGCGGAAACAACTCCTGTCCGTCTATGGATACAATAACATCTTTTTGACGATTATGCAAAACCTCTATACGCATTGTACCGGAAGCAGGCAGTACAACCGGCCGGTTTGACAGGGAAAATGCCGAGATGGGTGTCAGGACAAAGGCGGCAACCGTCGGATCCATAATAGGTCCGCCGGAGGCTGCCGAATATGCGGTAGAACCGGTCGGGCTCGATACGATAACGCCGTCCGCCCGATACACGCCGAAGGAAATGCCGTTAAAGGAAAGCGCAAGGTTTATCAGCTTTGCAATGCCGCCGCCTGAAACAACGACATCGTTGAGCGCATCGAAGGAGCCGACGCATTTGTTATCACGGTATACGGCGGTGGAGAGCATGAGCCGTTCGTGGTGTTTCTCATTTCCCGCAAGGTATTCGCCGAGCGCCTGCTTCCAATGTGCCGGTTCAACTCCGGCAATAAATCCGAATTCACCGAGGTTGATCGGGAACACCGGTATTTTTTTAGGCGCACAGTACCGCGCTGCAAACAGTACCGTACCGTCCCCACCGAGGCTGACGGCAAAATCATACCGCTTCCGTATCGGCTTTGCCGGCGGTAAGCCGTCATATTCGTAGATGTCGGCTTGAATCCCATTTTCTTGCAAAAAATAATGCAGCTCCTTGCATATCTCCGCTGCGTGGGGTTTATAGGTTGTCAGGATGATAATCGCATTCTTTTGCATACGTGTCCGTTACGGCAATGTTCCCAATACCTTTGTAATCTTCGCTGCATTATTGAGGCCGAGCCGGGGATAGAGCGGAAAGAGCACCGTTCGCAGTAAAAGAGATGCCGCATTGATGCATTTATTTTCTTCTTTTAAGAAGTCCGCAATGGAATCGGTGAATGCAAGTTCTATGTCAATATCTTTGCGGTTAACATACTGTTTTACATCCTTAAAGCCGCTTTCCAGAATTACCGGAAAGGAATAAACGGGATTTTTTACCCCTTCGGAGAATACGAGCGGCTTATGCCTTGTCTGTAAGAGCGCGCGGAGATACAGCTCCCGCATTTCGTCACGGAGCCGGAGATTTTTTTCCATATTTTTAAGCTGCACAAAGGCGAGGGATGCATTGATGTCGGGCAAAAAATCGGTTATCGGAATGGTTTCCGCCGTATTTTTTAGTACGGAGGCATTACGCCGTTCTACGGCAATCAGGATACCGCCGCCGCCGCCCGTTAAAATATCCCGCTCTTCAAGTCCCAGTATCGCAAAGGAGCCGAACGTTCCCGCCGGTTTTTCTCCGTACATGGCTCCAGCGCTTTGGGAAATATCTTCGATAATCGGAATTGAAAGAGCGGCAAACGCTTCCATATCGGGTACATTACCGAGCGTTTCGTGCAGTACGAGTACTCTGCCGCCTTGCTTAATTCCTTCTTCAACCGCTTCAAGCGTAACCAAGCCGGTCAACGGATCTACATCCAAGACAATTGGCGTAAAACCGTTCCGCTGCACTTCAATATACTGCCACGAAGGGGCGAGCGCCGATAATAGTACGCCCGCTTTCTCAGGGAGATCGAACATCTTCAGTGCATAGACCAAGGCCATCGCCGGACTGCGTAAAGCAAGAGCGCCCTCGGCCGCGTAGAGTTCCCGTACCAATTTAATGAGTTTTTGATTCATCTCGCCCGGGCCGATTTTTTCTTCAACCATGCAGGTGAGTACGGCATCCATTTCCGAGCGGCGGATGGTAGAGCTGTAAACAGGTATCGGCATACTAGAAGGAAGTGAGCTTCTGTAATTCTTTCGGATTAAACAATCTGCGGATATCCAAGAGAATGAGATATCCTGAGTCTTGACGGATAACCCCATTGATATATTCGGTACCGATACCGGTAATCATCTGGGGCGGCGGCTGAACATCTTCTTGCCGTACCATAACAACGCGTGCGATGCGGTCGATCACGATACCGATTTTATATTTACCGATTTTAAGGATGATAAATCCTCCCAAATATTCATCGTCGCCGTCAAAACTTGCTTTTTTAAGATGGAACCGTTTATGCAAGCTGATAATCGGTATAATTTCATTTCGTAAATGGAAAAATCCTTCGACGTAATACGGTGCATTCGGAATCTGCCGGACTTCTTGAACCTTTACTATCTCTTTTACATCCATTATATCGACACCGTAAAGCTCTTCACCGAGCTGAAAGGTAACCAGTTGAAACTGCGCGTCAGTCATCGCCATATCTATCCTCCGCTAAAATTGATAACGCCGAACGTCAATAAATAGAAGATACTACAATTTGTAAGTTTTTTCAAGCAGATTTAATGGAAGTGTTAAATTGATTGAGGTTTTTTAGGAAATAGTATATAGTATCGATATGCAAGAGACAGCCGATTTTTTTAACGACAGTGCAGTGATGCTTGCCGCCGAGGGATGCCATAGCGAAGCGATTGCATGCCTTCGCCGCGGTTTACAGCTTGAACCGTACAGCAGCTTAATGTGGTTTAATTTGGGGCTCAGCTACTATGCGCTTGATGATAAAGATAACTCCCGCCATGCGCTCTACGAGGCAGCGCGCTGTAATCCCTTCGATGCCGATATTTGGGATACGCTCGGGGTTGTTCTCCACGAAACCGGCGAGATGGAGGCTTCACGGCTTGCATATACGAAAGCGCTCGAACTGGAGACCGAAAACGGCCGCATTTGGAATAACTACGGTACGCTTCTTTTTAATGAAGAAAAATACGAACAGGCCCGTCGAGCCTTTGAATCGGCTTTGACGCTTGATCCCAATGCAGAGGATGCTATTTTTAATTTGCGGGATACTTACACAATGTTGGGAAACAAGAAGCTTGCAAGAAAATGCTCTAAAATAATCGATCGTTTAGCCTTAAAAAAAACGCAGTTACAGGTGAAAAAACGGGACGAGCCGTGAGAATATTTTATATAGCTGCGGTTACCGGCAAAACCGGTGTATGGGCAGTTAAAAAGAATATTGCGGAGATTAAGAGGCGCTATCGGCCTGATTTTATCATTGCAAACGCCGATGCGGCAACCGGTGCGGGCGGATTGGGTAAGCAGCATGCCGGTTATCTTAAAAAAATGGGGATCGATTGCATCACCGGCGGGGATTGTATCTTTCAAAAAAAAGATTTGGTTGAAAACCTTCCGCAAATGCCTTTTGTGCTGCGTCCGTACAACTTGCCTGTGCAAAGTCCCGGGACGGGTTTTCGCTATTTTACAACTCGGAGCGGAGAAAAGCTGGCTGTCGTTTCGCTGTTAGGGAGAGTAGGGCATCATCGGCTTTTAGCGGATAATCCCTTTACCTTGATGCAAGGGATGCTCCCGAAAATAGAAAAAGAAACGCCTTTTGTCGTGACGGATTTTTCTTCGACTGCTACCGCCGAAAAACAGACTATGGCGTTTTTTCTCGCGGGGAGAGTTTCCGCATTGATTGGGTCGGGGGCAGGCGCCGCCACAGCCGACGAGCGGCTGATATCCGCCGAATACGCTGCAGAAGTAGGCAGCGAGCAGCAGAGCGGCGGGCGGCAAAATCGGAAAACCGCCTATATCACGGATGCGGGGCGGACAGGCAGCTTTGACTCCGTCGGCGGATATGCCCCGTCCGGCAAGATACGGGAATACCGTACCGGTCTTTTTGAATATCCGCAGGAAACATGGCAGCAGGTCTGTGTACAGGGTGCAGCTATTGAGCTGGACGGGGCGGGCGGCGCCTTGTCGATAGAACGTGTCCGTATCGAAATACCGGATCCGATGTTGGAGGGACTTTATGAAAAAAACGGGAAGAGTTATACGTATGCCGATAACAAAACGGAACGGTATGCAAATTGCAACCGTTGAATACGATACTCCCGAGGCGGAGCTTTGTTCGATTAAATCTACCGACAGCCGCGGCGGGTGTCCGTCGTGCGGCGGCGGGTGCCATGCGTGCGGAAAAAGCGATGCGGAAGGATTACTTGTGGTACAAGGGAACGTTGTTAATGCGCTGAACGTTTCGGGAAAGGATTTGTGGATCGGAAATAAGGTCGGTGTCTTTATTTCCGATAAGGCCGCCCGCTTTCAGGGACTGTATGCAGTCGGTATCCCGCTTCTTCTTGCCGCCGCCGCTTTTACCGTAATATTTTTACGGACTCACAGCGAGGGGCTTGCGCTTGCCGGTATTGCGGCGGGGCTTGCAGCGGGTGCCGCTATCGCATTTGGGATAAACCGTATTTTAAAAGAGCGGGCGCTGCCGCAGATTGTTACCGTTTATGAGTAAAAAACTATGAATGAAAAAAACATTGCCGATAGTGCGGAAGTTCCGATTACGGAAGTGAAATTAGCCGATGCACGGCTGCCGATGCGGAAAAAAATCGGTTTTGGCATTGCCGACATTGGTGGAAATTTATTTTTTACGGCGATGGGGTTTTGGACGCTAACCTATCTTACCGATACGGTGTATCTGGCGCCCGCCCTTGCCGGCGCCGCTATTATGGCAGCGAAGATATGGGATGCGGTTACCGACCCTATTGTCGGCTTTCTTTCCGATAATACCCGTACGCGTTTCGGCAGGCGCCGGCCGTATCTGTTATTCGGGGCGTTGCCGTTCGGTCTTTCACTTTGGCTTTTTTTTACCAAACCTGCGCTTACCGGTCAAACGGCGCTGTTTTGGTGGGCGTTGCTGATGCTTTGTTTAGTGAACACGGCGATGACTCTTGTGAATATCCCCTATTCGGCGTTGACTCCCGAATTAACCTCCGACTATAACGAACAAACCTCGTTAAACGCGTACCGTTTTTTATGCGCCGGAATAGGTACGATAATGGGCGCCGTCATCGTGATGCCGATTGTAAATATGTTTCCGTCCAAAGCTGCAGGCTTCTCGGCGGCAGGAGCCGCTATCGGCGGTATTATCATAATAGCAACGCTTATCACCTTTTTTTCAGTGCGAGAGTCTGCTGCACCGCCTAAAAACGGTAAGAAAAGAGCGGAAGCTTTCTTTTCCGCCTACCGCTCGGTATTTAAAAATTCCGCCTATACGGTGTTGCTGGCTGTTTTTGTATTGCATATTACCGCGCTCAATTTTTTACAAGGGATGGTTGTGTATTACCTAAAGTATATTTATCGTGCGGAAGCGTTTTCAAGTACGATTATGGGGCTATTATTGGTAACGGCGATTATTTCGATTCCTGTTGCGGCAAAATGCTCAAATATACTGGGAAAAAATATTTCGTATCGCGTGGGGCTTGCCGTATTGTGCCTTTCTACGATGGTAATTTTTTTTATAGGACATCGTGCCGGATTAATCGGCCTTGCATTCTTGTTTGTATGTGCGGGGGTTGGGGTAGGCTTTGCCTTTGCTACTCCGTGGGCGATGCTGCCTGATGCGATTGCGTGGCGGCAAGATACCGTACACAATGAAGGCTGTTATTACGGAGTCTGGACATTTGCCGGTAAGCTCGGTCAAGCTGTTTCGACCGGTGTGTCAGGTTTAATTCTCAGCGCCGCAGGATACCGCGCCGATGCACTCCAACCCCCAAAAGCGCTATTTGCCATCAGACTTATTGCCGGTCCGATTGCCGCCGCTGTGTGCTTATTGGGATTCATACTCATCCGCTTTTATCCTATCGGTAGAAAAGATGGACACTAGCATAATTCACTTTTTTAATCTATAATGGAAATATGTAGGTTATTCATAGAAATAATCGAAGATAACCGGTGAATATCGGTCTGTTTTTACTATGCCTTTATGATAACGGTATGCAATGGAGAGTAGCATGAAAAAATTAATTTCTCGCCCTAGTTTAAAACATACCGAAGTGATGGATTTCGTTTCTGCGCTGGTAAGTCATTTCGGTTCACTGTTTCAAAGCGCTGTCTATCATAAAAAGTTTTTTTTATCGGCCGTATTGACGGCTTTTATTTTTTTAGGGGCAGGTACGGCAGCGTATGCTGAATCCGTTCCGACGGTACACGGAGGTGTTATCGATTTACGGAACTGGAGCTTTGATACGAACGGTCAGGTGCTGCTTTCCGGCGATTACGGCTTTTTTTGGAATGAGTCTTTGCATGATTGGAAAGATCCGTCCGCTTACATTCCGGTACCGGCTTCTTGGGCAAACAAAAAAGCAATGCAGGGAAAGACTTATCCTATAGACGGATATGCAACGTATGCGGTAAGGCTGTTGCTGCCTAAAAATGCGCCTTCTCTATCAATTAGTTTGCAAAATCGATTTCCTTCGCTGACCGTATTTGCAAATGGAGTAAAACTTGAAGGATACAATGCTTCCGGCAGAGGTTTTACGGATGTGCAGCCGTCATGCTTTGCATTACCTCAAGGAGAAACACAAGTAGATTTGCTGATACGGATGAAAAGTGTCAATCATACAAAGCAAGGATTATACCAGCCTGTCATACTGAATAAGACCGCTCTTCTGGAATGGTCAATATTCCGAAATAAAATCGTCGAGGCAATGATTCTCAGCTTTGCTTTAGCGCTCGGTTTGTATCATTTAATTCTGTTTATTTTCAGGCCTAAGGAAATCAGTATTCTTTATTTTGCCATTCTTGTACTTCTCGTCATAATCCGGATACTATCGACCGGAACGATGCTCGGATGCGATTTATTCGGTTTTTCGTGGATGGCATCGCTCCGTATGGAGTATTTCAGCTTTGCCACCGTTTCAATTCCCGTTATCTTATACTTTTATGAGCTTTATAAAAAATATATTCATAAAGCTATTGTTATTATTTGGGTTTCCGAAGGTCTGTTGTACGGAATTCTGACGCTCGTTACAAAGGGCACGTTCTTCGGATTGTTCCTTACTGCGCATCAAATTATATGCCTTGTGGAAGCGGGGTATCTTCTTTATCTGGTCATTCGGTTGATATACAAAAAAGAAAAAGAAGCCTTGTTTATTGCAGCCGGTTTTGTCGTGTTGATGATTACCTCCGTGATAGATATCCTTACAGTGATGGAAATCATCCGTGCGCCGGATACGATTCCCTTCGGCTTCCTCTGTTTCCTCTTGATACAGGCGGTATCGTTTGCGCGCACCTTTGATTTTGAAAAACGCAAGAGCGATCTTATGAGAGATAATGTCATCGATTCGTCGGATCAGTTGACCATGTTTATCACCGAAATCAAAAAAGTTATTGAAGATTTGGCAAAAGAAGATACCGAACTCACATCGAATATGCACAGCGCCCAGTCTTATTGCGATAAGATTTCAAGTTATATCCAACTGGTGCTTGAAGAGATTGCCTCTCAGAAAACCAGCTTGATCGATTCGGAGAATAACACTCATCATTTAAATACATTCCTCGACAGCTTGGATACGCAGATTACGCGGCAAAGTGAAAAATCGAAAGATGCCATGGATAAGCTTACGGACTTAATCCAAAATACAAAACTGCTTACG
>NZ_CALHGC010000062.1 GCF_938029485.1 uncultured Treponema sp.
AAACCGGTAATTGCTATGTACTGGGCATAGAAGGCACAACTGTCGCCCATAAGGATCAAAGCGTTGTAGAAAAAATGTACAATTTAATCGAAAGCGCAAAAACCGATCCGGAGCTTGCTTCTACTGCGGCCTTTTTAAGCCGTTCTCTTGAAATAGATGAAACTGAAGTCGGATACTACACCTATAAAGATACCTCTTATATCGCTTCTTTTGCGACGATTAAATCGACTGATTGGACGGTGGTGATAAAAGCCCCTGTAAATGAATTTATGGGAACAGTCAATACATTACGTCTTGAAATGATGGGTATCGGGGCGGTCATCTTGGTGATTGCGCTTGTCATTGTGTTTTTCGTTGCTCGTGTAATTATAAAACCGATTAAAACCGTAGTTTCCGCTTTGCGGAATATCGCGCAAGGTGAGGGTGATTTAACGGTACGTTTGCCGGTTGCGGGTAACGATGAGATTACCGATATGTCCGAGTACTTTAACCAGACCATCGCTAAAATCGGCTCATCTATCCGGCAAGTCGGAATAAACTCAAATACGATGGAAGAAATCGGCGATGAACTTGCTTCTAATATGACCGAAACTGCCAGCGCCGTTAATCAAATCAGCGCCAATATCGACGGGGTGAAGCAGCAGGCAATGACCCAAGCGGCAAGCGTTACCGAAACGGCGGCGACCGTAGAGGAGATTGTCCGCACCATTAAGCAGCTCAATAACAGTATCGAAACGCAAGCGGCGAGCGTCGCACAGTCTTCCTCTTCCGTAGAAGAGATGGTTGCTAACATTGCTTCCATCGGACAAACGCTCGGCAAAACCGACGAGGTAATCAGAAGTCTTACAACGGCAACCGGCGACGGTAAAGCGACACTTGTAACCAGTAATACCGTAACGCAGAAGATTGCGGAAGAATCCGGTTCGCTGATGGAAGCAAGCAGCGTTATTCAGCATATTGCAAGCCAAACAAACTTGTTGGCAATGAATGCAGCAATCGAAGCGGCTCATGCGGGAGAAGCAGGAAAAGGCTTTGCTGTTGTTGCAGACGAAATCCGCAAACTCGCTGAAGAATCCTCTACGCAGGGAAAAACGATAACTGCTACGCTGAAAACACTGAGTGCAGAAATTGAAACGCTCTCCGCCTCTTCCAAAACGGTAGAAGAAAAGTTCAATGCGATTTTCACTCTTGCAGAACAGGTTAAAGATATGAGTAACCGGCTTACGGAAGCGATGAGGGAGCAGGAAAACGGCAGTAAGGAAGTGCTGACAGCCATTAAGAGCATTAACACGGTAACGGTAGAAGTGCAGGCAGGCTCGGAAGAGATGCTGAAAGGCGGAGAGGGTGTTGCAGAGGAGATGCAAAAACTGGATGACCTTACCCGTGTTATCACCGAGAGTATGAACGAGATGGCTTCCGGCGCGGTGCAGATCAACAATGCCGTACAGGAAGTAAACGAAATTACGCAGAAGAATAAGCGGAGTATTGAGAGCTTGG
>NZ_CALHGC010000063.1 GCF_938029485.1 uncultured Treponema sp.
AGGTGCTTGCATCCCGCGCAAAAATCGAACTTCCGGTAGAGCTTATGGGGCAACGCGCATTGACTCAGCGTGGATCTAAAAACTCGGGCATCGACGCTAAAACGCAGGGTACTGCACTTAAAAAAGGTGAATATAAACGAGGTGAATTTTTACGCACTTTGGATGAGAACGATGCAGCATTGTATGGGGCGATAAAAGAATGGCGCAAACGCACCGCCGAAGAAGAAAACGTCCCGCCCTATGTTATATTTGGAGATAAAACAATCGAAGACCTCATACTTAAAAAACCGCGTACCGCGCGTGAGCTGCTCAACGTATTCGGTATCGGAGAAATAAAAGCGGAAAAATTCGGTTCGGCGATTCTGCGTCTTGTGGAAAATGCAGGGCGCTAAGCATGGTGCGGACTCTTGACACGGTTTATGAATATATCAAATCTTTAAAACGGAGAGTACCAAATGAAGTTAAACAGTAAACGTCTTTCTGTCTATTTTCTCATTATGCAGATTGCTGTTGCTGCCGGTGCGCAACAAGCGTATGATGAGTTTATTGCATTTAAAGCTAAGCTCTATATCTCGTCAGATACGGAGGAAATGCAGCTAAAGATAAAAAGTATAAAAGAATACCAAACACAGATTGCAGATGATCCCGCATTAGGTGAAGAAGAAAAAATCGCCTTATCAAATTTTTTAGCGATCGAACTTATAAATTACATGGGAAACAGCGGCGATAGTGAAAAAGAAAAATATCTTCTTATTAGTAACCAAAATAATAAAAGCAGCTATTATATGAAAGATAAAAAAATGTCTACTGTAAGTCCGTGGTTTTTAATAAGTTGGGCGGATATAAAAGGAAGACTTGTTGCCTATCTGTCCGGCTCTTCTTTATATGAGGAATCGAATAAAAGTAAGGAACTCTATCAGTATGCCTTAAAAAAAGATAAAAAATGTTCCCAAGGACATCTTTCATTCGGCTTATGGCTTTATTTTGCACCACCCATTGCAGGAGGAGGATATAATAATGCTTTGTACGAATTATCAAAGGCTGTTTCCTATGCAAAAAATAATAACGAAAAATTTTTAAGTTTATGTTTCCGCTCTCAACTCTATTTCACATTGGGACAACAAGAAAAAGCCGAAAAAGATTTAAGGGCTGCGCATATATTATTTCCTTCTGAATCGTTTACCGAATTTATACGCGGAGTGAATAAGAATGGTAAAGTGTTTTTTCAATAAGAAATATCTTTGTGTATTTTTATTTATCATAGTGGCTTTTTCTCTATGCACAGCACGTGATATTGGCACTGATATGGAAAGTGAGCGTAATGAGCATATCGAGTCAGATTCAAATGCCCCTTTGACTGATAATGAAAAAGAGCTGCTTTCAATAGAGCAATCGGAATTGTTATTTGAAGAATTTTATAGAACAGGAATTCTTGACACCGATCCTTTTTTTATCGGTTTGGAAAAACTTGAAAAAGAGTTGATAAAGCTTCAATCAATGCATAAAAAAAAGCGGAACAGAGAAAAAGAAAATGATTTATTAATCCTCTATCTTGAATATGCGAAAATTGTTTCGACGGTTTATTATCTCGGTTCGATTAATCACCGTTTCATGCAAATACAAGATATAGAAAAACAAATTACATCGTTTGTAAAGCAGCAGAGACTGTCTTCCGCTTTCTATGTAAAACTTACCGATTACCTCTATCCCAAATTAATGCTGCCGAACAGCGGTAGTATTATTTTAACACTGCCGATTGTATACCGTAAGGCTTTACTGAAAGATTTAGAAAATAATGCCGCTAAAATAAAACTTGCGTGCTGGTATGTTTTTGCTGCAAATGAAACGACATCAAATTTTAATAGCTTTATTGAAGAAAACGAATCTTTAATCGATGAACTTAATACGGTTGATAAGTTTAATGCATATATTACTTATTCACTATACTATATGAAAGTATACAATACCGATAAAGGATGGATGTACTTGCATAAAGC
Source organism: uncultured Treponema sp. (assembly GCF_938029485.1). GTDB lineage: Bacteria > Spirochaetota > Spirochaetia > Treponematales > Treponemataceae > Treponema. The sequence continues at coordinate 1,998 of NZ_CALHGC010000063.1, forward strand.
TGACGCTCTTTTCCCTTCGCATATACTGGTAGAACGGCTGCGTAATAATTATAAAAACGGGATATTGAGTTTATAACGTTTAGGTTGCTAGAGGAGTGGTATATTGTACGGATTACAAGTGAACGATATATGTAAAAGTTATCGTGTCAAAAATAAAGATATTGCAGTAAATAAACATATTTATTTGAACGTTGAACCGGGGAAGCTTGTTTGGATTTACGGAAATTCCGGCGCAGGTAAATCGACTTTTTTAAACATTATCACCGGAATTGATGATGCGGATTCAGGAACTATTAACTGGGACGGCAATATTCTTACCGACATGAATGCTAATGAACGGGCTGAATTCCGATTGAACAGCTGCGGGCTTATTTTTCAATTTTTTGAATTAATTAAGTCGCAGACAATTTACGATAACGCCGCTCTTCCGCTAAAAATACAAAAAAAATCGAAGAAAGAAATCCGCAATATTTTATTTCCTCTGTTTGAGCTATTCGATTTACAAGCGCTAACTGCAAAAAAGCCGAATGAACTTTCAGGCGGAGAACGGCAGCGCGTTTCCATTGTGCGGGCATTGGCTGTCTCCCCGCTCTATCTTATTGCTGATGAAATTACATCATCGCTCGATATAAAACGTTCGCATCAGGTATATCAATATTTACGCGCATATATCCAAAAGAAACAGGGAATAGGTATTTTTGTTTCGCACGATCCTATTATAGGGTCATACGCAGACAAGGTATATAAAATGGAAGAAGGCTTCTTAACGGAAGGCGTATATAAAGGTGAATGATAATGTTTTTGATTAAAACTGCACTCGATAATATTGTATTTAATAAGAAGCGCAATATATTTTCTATTCTGCTGATTGCCATTGCCTCTGCTTCTATTATTTTGCTGCAAGGATATGTTGAGTATTCCAAACAGGGCATGGCATTGGGCTTTATAGCTAAAAGCGGCAATCTTCAAATCGGGAAAAAAGGATCGTGGGATATATTACGGAACGGAATAGATACGTTAAATGCTCATGATATTACGCAGCTGCGTAACTTTTGCGCTCAACTACCGCAAACGGAGCAAATCGATGCAGTGCTTGAATTCAACGGTATCATCGGTACTCAAAATAGTTCAAGCGTTTTTTGGGGCATTGCCTATGACAATCCGCAGACAGCCGGTATCACTGCAGGGACGCCGCTTTTTGCGGACGATCAAGGAGTTGTATTGGGCGAAACGCTTTTTAATGCACTCAGCATTGATTTAAATGCGGAGCACAGCGTTAATCTTATGACTTCAAATATTACCGGCGATATTGCGGTAGGGTCTTTTGATGTTACAGGGTATCTTGCTACCGGCAATGTGCAAACGGATTCTAGTCTCGTAATCGCTTCACGAAAAATACTGCTTGAGTTATTCAAATTGGATGATGCCGCAACGTGTATACGTCTCTTTCTAAAAAATGATGCGGATTTAAAAAAAGCCGAATATTCTTTGCAAAACTTTTTTGATGATCATAATCTTGATTTTGAGACCCGTAATTGGAAACAGCTTAACCCTCTGTGGGCACAAATTAACGGATTAAATACGATACAGTTTTCCGTTGTGAGCGCAATATTATGCGTCCTTATTTTTGTTTCGCTGACACAAAGCTTATCCGCAAATTTTATGGAGCGCATAGGGGAATTTGGAACTATGGAAGCAATCGGATTAAAAAAAACTACTGTAATATGGCTATTAGTTATTGAAGTTTGCGTGCTCTCTATATGCGGTATTCTACTTGGTATTGTGATTGCACAATTCGGCAATTTGGCGGCAGAGATATTACATGTTAAATGGACTCCACCGGGATATAATCAGCCCTACGTATTACATTTCTATATTACTGCGCATTCAATAGGCATAACGCAGTTCTTTATTTTTATCACTTGTTTGACTGCAATTATTTACCCGATATATACGGTGAAAAAGCAGAGCTGTATTAATCTTATGCATTACACCAATACGTAGAATGAGTATCTGTATACTGGAGAATAAATGAATAAAGTTGTAAATAGAATAACGGATATACATGATATTATCGGGAATAAGAACATGATAAAATATAAAGTGATTATCGTATTATATCTGTTTTTATCAGTCTGTACTTATGCAGAAGGACTGTCTGATGAGAGGACAATAACGGATACTTCCGATGAAGAAATTCTTATTTCAAAATTTAAGACGGAGTTTCATTATTACGGATTGCCGCTCGCAGCAAATCTCGGGTGGTTTTACCGCAAAAACAATTTCAGCATTTTTCCGAATATAGGGGCATCTTTTCGTGTTGACGAGCTTCCTGTTATCAACATTTCAAGCGGATTTATTTTGAGAAATCGGTTCTTTGATTGGGATGTAAATGCCGTGTACAATGTGCTGCCGTTTACGCTGAACAAACCGGCAGATGAACAGGTAATATACGGTTCAAACTCATTCGGATTATACTTGAACCGCATACGTTTGAGTTTTCCCCTCTACGCCGGAAGACAAGAACGTACCCGTATCGAGCCTCATAAAGACGGAACGGAAGGATCCAAGAAAATAACCGTACCGGAAGTATCTGCCGGACTCGATATAACATTTTTCCTTATAGATACGGGGCTTTTTAAAAGTACCGGCAATGCCCGTTTTTTGATCGATGCTATTCCACAAGATAGGTTTATCAGTTATAGATTAGATGCGAATATTTTAGGAACCTTTTATTTACATTATGCCGATATCGCATGTATGTATTCGGTTTTTAATACCGAGCATATACCGCTTAAAGGAAAGACTCCGAAAAATTATTATGAATTAGGAAAAACGCAAACGGCCCTTACCGGACGCACAGCATTTAAAAAAATGCCGAAATATACGCAAGTACATCTGTTTAGGACAGAGATACGTGTATATCCTGTACGGGCATACCGTTTCAGCAACAGTTTTTTCTTATCGGTTTTTACGGATATAGGGTTCGGTATATCCAAAGACAATAAGCGAACGTTCTTAGCAGAATACGGATTGGGCGCCGGATATACACTATTTGATGATGTGCCTTTTACCTTTCAAATAGGCATGAATCAGAATATGCAGCCGGTATTCTTTTTGGGCATTGTTTCAGCCTTATCGCATCGTCCGTAATGGAAGGAGGATTATGGAATCGATACGGATGTAATTTATTGCAGGGCTGGAAATGGAGGAATGCTCGGCAATTCGATGGTAGTTTTATCCGAAAAGTAATCGAGCGCATCCTGTATTTTTTGATATATAATTGGAAAGATTTTATTTTTAATTCTTTCTTGATATTGCTCTGAAGTTAATTCCGGTTCATCATCGTAAGATACGAGACATTTAACTTCCATAGATAATATTTTTAGCTTCTTATCTGTTGTCATTTCAAGAATTTCTGTAACAAGATATTTTTTATCTTTTTCATCTTTAGGCATAATAATATTAGCATTTAACCTAATACTAATCTTCTGACTATCTTTTAGTTGATTTCCTAAATTAATTTCTAACTTTGAAATTTTGGGCTCCATAATGTTCATAGAAATACAGCTCCTGCTAATGAAATAGGTAAATTAAAATTTTTCTTCCTCGCATTTCGAATGTTTTTATATAGGCTATCGGTTTTTATTTCCAATGTTGTATTTATTATAGGTTCAATAATCATAGTAATTCCATAGTTAATTTCATAAATAGTTGATTCATTTTGAAGTCTTTCAATATAAGTTTGTATCTTGTGGTTATGTAAGTCTAAAAATGTATTTTTTTGAGGTAATAGGTTTTCAGGTGATTTTTGAAATTTTTCACATTTGTCATCTTCAATTGTATTGCCGGATGTTAAATACCATTTTTCATCAGAAGAAATAAAAAAATCATACAATGAAAGATTGTTTTTTAACATTTTTAGTATTGATTGTATTGTTACTCTACAAAGCACGTAAGTCAACGTTTTTGTATTAATGCACATGACGGCATATTTGAGATTATTATCATCTTTACAAATAAAAAATATAGGGAGATTTAACTCAATTAAATATTCATCAATATAAAGATTTTTTGAATCAATTCTAAAACAAATTTCTTTATCCATAGTTATTGCTCCGGTTCCAGTTTGTATTGCTCCCCCAAAAAAAGCAATTGTATTAATTCATATTTTCCTAGTACGCTTCCCCGTCCGGTAATCGCCTCATGATGTACGATGCCATCTCCCGACAAGACGCACCGTAATCGGGATGGTGCAGATAAGCCCGATACTTCCGGCGACTGCACGCAACACTTCGGAGGCTAAAAGTTCGAGGTTGATAATTTCGGTAAATCCGTTGGAGAATAGAATAAACAGCAGCAGTACCGGAATGGAGGTGCTGACATACGCCAAAATCAGTGTGTTCGACATCGAGCCGATAATGTCTCGGCCGATATTCATGCCGGATTTTATCAGTTGCTTTTTTGATATATCGGGACTTACGGAAATAATCTCCCACATTGCCGATGAGATGGACATCGCCACATCCATCACCGCGCCGAGCGCACCAATCATAATACCTGCAAACAACAAACCTTGATAGTCAATCCTACGGTGCTGCGGTATAAAGGCAAGCATTTGCGCGTCCTCGTTTCCAAGCCCTGTCAGCATGAGTATCTTACCGGCAATAAATGCGAATACCCCTGCAATGATAACCCCGCCGATTGTACCTATGATGGCTGTATATGTTTTTTTATTGTTACCGCTGATGATCAGCAGCGTGATAACCGTTGCGGAACTGCATACGGCGAGCGCCAATAAGATCGGGTTAAAACCCCGTATAATGCACGGGAGAAAAATACCGAAAATAAGACCTACGGTAATACCGAGCGTAATCAGCGCTTTGAAACCGTTTTTTTTACCGACGACAATAAGCGCCGCCGCAAAGATTACAATGAGTGCATAGACTTTTGTGTCCCGTGCGCGCTCGTAGATTTTTAAGTTTATTATCTTTCCGGTTTCTTCATCTTCGTCTACCTGCAGTATCATTTTTTCATGGAGCCGGAAGATAAGCCGGTACGGAATTGCCAGTTCAATAGTGTTGCGGACGGTATAAACTTCGCCCTTATGCTTGCCGGTTAAAATTTCTATTTTTAAATGCTGATACCGGAAGTCGGATTCAATCGGAACATCCGGTCTGCTTTCCGCGAGGTCATCATATACAATTTCAATGACGCGCGCTTTTACCACCTGATTCTTCGGCAGATTAAGTTGCGTGTCGTAATATTCCGCCAATCCGGCATCTTTTGCATCCGTTTCGGCGCTTGTATTTTTTGCAGTATCTTGAGCATAAAGGTTAAACCATACCGATATGCAGACAAATGCTAGCAGTAAGATTTTTTTAGACTGTAAGTAAATATTCGTTTTCCTCATAATGTTGGGATAATCGCTCTACAAAATATAATGCCGGTTATAGCAATTGTATACTATAACCGGCTGATTACCTATTAGTTAAGTGATTCTACTTCGGCGAGGGAGAGTCCGGCAATTTTGCAAATATCACTGAGCGGATAGCCCATAGTAAGCATCGTTTTTGCCGTTTCGAGTGCTTTTTGATGAGCGCCGTGTGCTTCGCCTTCAGCTCTACCTCGTTCAAGACCTTTTCGCTCAGATTCGCTTATCATTGATAGCCGGTCGCTCTCATATTCCCACGCTGCCTCATACCGCTTACGTTCTTGCTCATCCAGATAAAAGATATCCATCACTCGATTTGCCTTCGTCATTACCGGATTTCCCTGTGCTAGCACCTGCCTTACCTCCTATCTTTTGAAGATATGCGGGCATCTACTTCGTTATTTCACAAAAATTAATCCTCGACGTGCAAAAGCACGCCTGCGGGTAATTTTTGTTCATGCCTCGTATCTGCTCCGCCTCTTTTCAAAAGGGCTGGTTATGATAAATCACAACCAGTCTATCACTTTTTGATCTTTATCGGTAGAGACTTTTTCCCATATTTGCTCCGCCATGGATGGCGGTGGTTTCCAGCAGAAGCGATGTTTTGCCGAATGGCAAAACTCGTGTTTCCCGATAGACACGGATGTCTATCGGGAAACGACATTTCCACATCGATTTTGCGGCCGTCGTGTAAGCGAATTTTTATATCGAGCCGTCCGATTTTATCATTATAGAAGCGAGGAAGCTGTTCACTGTTTTCGATACGGACATCATCAAAATCGGTTTTACGCAAATCTGTGACCAACGAGAGAAATTCGATCATAATATCTTTATTTTTCTCGGTACCAAAGAGACAGAAGCGGCATGGATGCCGCTGGTTATATCAGAAA
>NZ_CALHGC010000064.1 GCF_938029485.1 uncultured Treponema sp.
GACGGAGCGCTGCGCAGTTTACCGTACTATGTTGGATGCACAACGGAGTATAGACCGATGGTGTGTGGTGTAATGGGGGAATTAAAAATTGATAATTTCATTACACATTAAAATAAAGGTTTGAAAGAGATGATTGCGCTCAAAGACATCGGATATAAAACGGAAGATGGAATGCAGATTTTACAGGATATAAATCTTGAGATTGGACAAGGCGAATGTGTGGTAATTGCAGGCCCAAGCGGTTCGGGGAAAAGTACGCTCGGTTCGGTTATCAACGGACTTATTCCGCATTATTACAAGGGCGTTTTGTCAGGGACGGTAACAATAAACGGCAACGATACAAAAGATATGGCGCTTTGTGAAAGAGGACGAATAGCGGGGACGGTATTTCAAGACCCGCGAAGTCAGTTTTTTATGACGGATACTTTTAATGAAGTTGCTTTCGGCTGTACGGCAATGCAGCTGACGCGGGAGGAAATTCTTGCACGGACTGAAAACAGTTTTGCAAAACTCAAACTTGAAAAATTACAGCATAAAAGTATTTTTCATCTTTCAAGTGGAGAAAGACAAAAAATTGCTATCGCTTCGATTTATGCAATGCAGCCTGAAATTATTATTTTTGATGAACCTTCTGCAAATCTCGGTATTGATTCGATTTTTGATTTACACGAAATACTGTGTGAATTAAAACGGGAAGGGAAAACCGTCATTGTGCTTGAACATCGTCTGTTTTATTTAAAGGATTTATTTGATCGCATGATTTATGTACATAAGGGGAAAATTGAAGGTGTGTTGAGCAATGCGGAATCGGTGGGGTTAAGTGATGAACAGCGTAAACGAATGAAGCTGCGCAGTTTTAATCCGCAATGCTGTTTGCCGTGCGGTATACGGAATACAAAATACACACCGGATGGCAGATGCAGTGATTTTGAAATACGCTCACTGTCGTTTTGTTACGATAGAAAGAATGCTTCCACACCGATGTTATCGGACATATCCCTTAAAGCGAATAGAGGAGATATTATCGGCATTGTCGGAAAAAACGGAATGGGAAAGACAACCTTAGCAAAGCTATGCGCGGGTTTGGTAAAAGAACATACCGGAACAATAACGCTCGACGGTACGGTATTGTCGGCTAAGAAAAGATTGGGGACTATCTATTTTGTTATGCAGGAGGTGGATTATCAGCTTTTTGCAAGCACTGTATATGAAGAGCTTTTTATCGGCAAGCAACGGAAAGATACGGATAGATGCCAAAGGGAAACGGTGCTTTCTCAACTGGAATTGGCGGAATATAAAGAGCTGCATCCGACATGTTTATCGGGCGGACAAAAACAGCGACTGACTGTTGCATGTGCGTTGTTAAGTAATTGCCCGGTGATTTTTTTTGATGAACCTACCGGCGGCTTGGACTTAGGCGGTATGGAAATGATTGCGCATAGCATAGATGAACTTTCCCGCAATAAGAAGATCATATTTATTATTTCACATGATTATGAATTTTTAATTTCTTCCTGCAATAGAATTATTCACATAACCGAAGGACGCATCAAAGAAGATTTTATGTTGACGGATACTTCGGCACTACAGCTATGGAATATTCTAACAGAAAAAGGAAATGGATATGAACAAGGTACATGATACGATCAATACGCCACATATAGATCCCCGCACGGTTCTTATCATTGTATTTTTATGTACGTTTACCGGTTTAGCGGTAAATAAACCGATAAGTTCTCATCTGCTGTTATGTATTTGCGTGCTGTATGCACTCAGTGCTAAAGCATATAAAGAATGCATGATTTATAGCCTTATCTATATCGTGATTGCAGTATTAATGTACGGAATTGCATATATACCGAATACAAATCTGATGCTTATGATTGTCTCGCTGAGTTATATTGCGCAAAAGTTTATCATTATGATGATAATGGCGGCATTTCTAAAAAAGCGAACTTCTTTGCCGTATATTATATCGGCAATGCAGGTTGTAAAATGTCCGAATGCCGTTGTGATTCCTTTTATCGTGTTATTACGATATATACCGACTGTTACAGAAGATTATCGTTGCCTAAAAGACAGTTTAAAAATACGCGGCATTTCCGTTTCCGCCGTGTGGTTTTTTATTCACCCTATCCGTACTTTAGAATTTTTAATTGTACCGATTTTATTGAGAAGCGTGCGTGTTGCCGAAGAACTATCCGCGTCGCTGTTGCTGAGAGGAATAGAAGCGTTTAAAGATCGGACTAATCTCTATCCGCTGCAATTTAAAACGATAGATTATGTGTATATATGCAGCGCTCTGGTGAGCGCCGTTGTAATAGGGATGCTCTAAAAGCCACCTGAGATTTTAGAGCTATCTAATCTACTTTATATCATTTTGGAATATCATTTTGGAGGTTTTAATATGAAAGATACAACGCAAAAATTGGAAATAAGGGATTTTATCAGCATCGGTATTTTCGGAGCAATCGCATTATTCCTTTTTTTTGTTACGGGATTTGCAGCATCGCTTACCCTTGCCGGTACGATCGCAAATATTCCTATCGTGTTATTTTTTGAATCAATCGCTTTTATGCTTGCAGCAGTTAAAGTACCTAAACGCGGTGTTTTTTTGATGATGGGAACCATAACGGTACTTCCCGGTCTTATGGCGGCAAACATATACGGAGTAGTATTGTCGATTATCGGATGGTTTATTGCAGACTGTATTGCAGCGCAAAAAAAATTCGGAAGCAAAAGTATCATCGGTGCATATACTATCGGCGGAACATTGCAGTCGACGCTGTTTACCTTGCCGATGTATATTTCGCATGGGGATTATTTAATGCAACGTCAGGAAATATTACATCTGACGGATGACGCTTTGCAACAGTATTTAAGCGTTTTCGGTTCATGGTATATGTACGGCGCAATGGTTGCTTTAACCGTTGTTACTGCTTTTACCGGTGCAGTGATTTCAATGGGAATCCTAAACAAACATTTTGGGTAATGATTGTTGCGGAACGCTCAATAATT
>NZ_CALHGC010000065.1 GCF_938029485.1 uncultured Treponema sp.
GAATGTAAGCGTTTAAAAGAAAAAGGCATACAGAGAAACCGCACCGAAAATACTGTAAGCGTTTTTCCTTAAAGGAGTTGAATAATGCGGATAGCTGATTTTACACAGATACATAAAGATGATGTACTCATTGCAGGCGGTAAGGGCGCTAACCTTGGCGAGATGACTGCTGCGGGAATACCGGTTCCTAAGGGATTTGTGATTACCGCAGATGCGTATCGGGAATTTCTCAAAGAAAATAACATAGATGAAATTATTTCGTGCGTTCTTACAGAGGCGCAAACGGATGAACAAGCCTTGTTATCCGCAGCAGGAGTATTTCGAGAAAAAATCATAGTAGGACATTTTCCCGCTCAATTGGAAAAAGAGATACGGAATAAATATGCGGAACTCGGAGAAGCTGCGAGGGTTGCGGTTCGCTCATCAGCAACAGCGGAAGATTTACCCGATGCGAGTTTTGCAGGCCAGCAGGAAACGTATTTAAATGTGCAAGGGATAGAAGATGTACTGATTCAAATACGCCATTGTTATGCTTCACTATGGGGAGAGAGAGCGGTACGCTATCGATTTAACCAAGGATATAATCAGAGCGCTGTTGCGATTGCCGTTGTCATTCAAGAAATGGTAGAAAGCGAAAAAGCGGGCGTGCTGTTTACGCTCAATCCGGTAACGCACAATAAAGATGAAATGCAGATCAATGCAAGTTACGGATTAGGTGAAAGCGTTGTTTCGGGACGAATAACGGCGGATAGTTATATTGTCAATAAGAGCGGAGCTATAATCAAAGTAACCATCGGCAGCAAAGAAACGCAAATCGTCTATGCCGATAAACATACAAAGGAAGAACCGGTAAGCCTCGAAAAGAAAGCAGCCCGCGCTTTAAATGATACGGAGCTTGCCGGTCTTGTGAAAGCCGGATTAAAAATAGAAAAGCACTACGGTATGCCGATGGATATTGAATGGGCAATACAAAACAATCAAATCTATATTATGCAGGCACGCGCGATAACAACATTAAAAAATAACGATGATGAAAAACGTATTCAAGCATATATCAAACACAGTAAATTAACAAAAATGATGAAAGAGAATATGGCGTTTCAGTTTGAGAAAATGCCGTTCGCATATCGGGCGCTCGATTTTGACTATATGATAGCAATTAATAACCAAAAAGCACGGATATTTGCGGAAGGCGGTATTATTTTAAATTCGAATCCAGTAATTGATGACGATGGTATTCAGATGCTTCCGGATAGTAAAATGGGGGTAACTGCGAATATCGTCCATATCTTTAAAATCATACGAATGCTCAAAGATTTTGACTATTGTTCCGACGTGTGTAAAAAATTTATAGCCCGTTATGAACAAGAACTTGAGCGCATTAAAACGCTTGATTTTGAAAATATGAGTTTAGCGGAATGCAGTACATTCATGGAACACAGCTATGAACTGCTGCAGCAGCTTGCATACAACAGGTTTAAATACGCGTTATTTCCGTCTTTTCTGATGAGCAAAAAATTCACCAAAATAATACGGCGCGTCAATAAGAACTATTCCGCATTTGATTTCTATTGGGAACTCAACAATAAAACAGCCGTTGTTACAAACGATATTTCATATATTGCGGATACGATAAAGAAAAATACTGCCTTAACGCAAGCGATACTATCCGGAAGAAAATTTAAAACATTGTATACCGATTTTCCCGAATTGAAACAGCTTGCAGATGAGTTCATAAAAAACAACGGTTTTAAGTCGGACTATAACTGTTATTGTATCGAAGCAAAAACTTTTATCGAAGATCCGGATAGGCTTATGAATATTATCCATCCGCTATTAAATGCAGATGATCGGAATTCACATAATGAACCGGATAAGAAGTACACACGGGTAATGCAGCAATTAGAACATATCTATAGAAACAAATATCCGCGCATAGAAAAAGATATACGGAACTTCCGGTATTTTCATGTCGTCCGCGAAGAGTCGCAGTATCTGTGGGAAACACTCTTTTATTATGTCAGGCAGTGCGTCAAACGGATAAACATACTGCTGCTGCAGAACGACGATTATAAGCACGGCATTGCAAATCTTTTTCACCGTGAATTAATGGAAGTGCTTGCAATAGGCGCTATTACCGATGCTTATCAAGAGAAGATACAAAGACGGAATGCGGCATTCCCGCTTGCAGAAAAAGTGTGGGAAGCGTCAAAGCTGCTTGTGTTTGATTCAAAAGGTGATGTCCTGAAAGGGGTAAGCGGCAGTCCGGGAACTGCCGTAGGAAAAGCATGCCTTATCTCAACTCCGACAGAGTTTTATAAAATGCAAAAAGGCGATGTGCTGGTATGCCGCCTCACCGATCCTGAATGGACTCCGCTTTTTACGCTCGCAAGCGCCGTCGTAGCGGATACCGGTTCTGCGTTAAGTCATGCAGCCATTGTCGCACGGGAATTTAATATACCGGCGGTATTGGGAGTCGGTTTTGCTACTGCAAAATTCAAGGACGGCGACATGATTACAGTCGACGGAAATACCGGTGAAGTACGGAGCTGCTGAGATGGATGCAAAAGAATTACGGCGTCGCGCTATTTTAACGAAGCCGATTTTTCCGCTATTGATTAAAATGTCAATTCCGACAATTATCGGAATGTTGGTAAGCGTTATATATAATGTAACGGACACGTTTTTTGTCGGGCGTTTGCATAACAGATCGATGATTGCTGCAATCGGTGTTGTGTTCAGTTTTATCAGCATTGTTCAGGCAATCGGTTTTTGGTACGGCTATGGCAGCGGTAATGTCATGTCAAAAAAAATCGGAGAGAAAGATTATGCAGAAGCGGAAATCATTTCTTCAATAGGCATCATCATTGCAGTTATAACCGGCATCGTCATTGCAATAACCGCAAGTATTGTTATCGTACCGCTTTCACGCCTGATCGGCGGAAACGCTTCGCAAGATGTGCTGACCTTTACCGTGCAGTATTTGCACATCATTATCATCAGTATTCCGTTCAGCTTGTATGCAGTAACGGTTTACAATCAGCTGCGCCTCTGCGGAAATGTACGGGACGGCATGACCGGATTGCTTTCCGGAATGCTTAGCAATATGGCGCTCGATCCATTGTTGATGTTTGTCTTTAAGATGGGCTTTATCGGCGCCGGATATGCGACGCTTGCCGGACAGATTATCGGATGTATCGTCCTTACGCTCTTAGCGAAACGCCACGGAAATATTCCTATCAGCATAAAGAAAGCCCAGTACAGCAAAGCCCGTATGTATCATATTCTTGCAGGGGGACTTCCTAATTTTTCACGGCAGGCAATTACCGGCGCTGCATTGGTGTTGCTGAATGTCGCCGCTGCCCATTACGGAGAAAGCATGATAGCTGCTTTAACGGTAAGTTTAAAGGTTATTGCATTGGCTTTTATGATTATGATCGGATGGGGGCAAGGCTTTCAGCCGATTTGCGCTATGAATTACGGCGCGAAACAATACGGCCGAGTAAAAAAAGCATTTAGTATTACGGTTATTGCGGGAACAATTTTTTTGCTGCTCGCGGCAATCGTCCTGTACATCTTTGCAGAGCAATGTATCGGAATTATCTCTAACGATGCCGAGGTCGTTTCCACCGGAAGCACACTATTGCGGATGCAATGCTTTACCCTGCCGCTGATGGCGTCTTTTGCCGTGAGTAGTATGTTCATGCAAAACATCGGCAATTATTTTTCCGCACTTATCATATCGATTTCACGGCAGGGACTGTTTTATATCCCGCTTTTATACATTCTCCCGGCCTTGTACGGAAAAACCGGTATCTACCTACTACAGCCCGCCGCGGATTTGCTGTCGTTCATACTTGCCGTTACGATTGTTTACAGGTGGTATAGGAGATTTATAAAAACCGAAGGTATAACTTCGGCAGCCGAAATATGGCTGCCTCGTTAACCGTCGAGTTTGCCATTCGGCAAACATCGCTTATTGACGTGTGCGCTTTTCGCGCACCAATTCGCCCGCCTCCAAAATTGATATTTTGTTCGGCTGTCGAATTTTAAGGAAGGTATAACTTCGGCAACCAAATAAGGTTGCCTTGTTAACCGTCGAGTTTTTTCCTCGTGCGTACACGCTCGTATCATAACCGGCTTTACTGAACGCGGCGGCATACAAACACCCGATTACACCGGCACCGTAAATTAATAGTTTCATATTATGTTCCTGCTATTTTATAGTGTGTTACAAAAGCTTTTCTGCCCATTCTTTTTCTTTAAAACCAATAAGGATTTTGTCTTGCGTAATAATAAGCGGTCTTTTAACAAGCATACCATCGGATGCCAAAACAGCATACATCTCATCATCCGTCATACCGGGAAGTTTGTCTTTAAGCTGCAAACTTTTATACAGCAAACCGCTGGTGTTAAAAAACTTTTTAAGCGGTAGTCCACTTTGTTGATGCCATGTTTTTAATTCTGCAGCAGAGGGATTATTCTCTTTGATGTGCCGTTCGGTATAATCGATGTGATGATCGTCAAGCCATTTTTTTGCCCTCATACATGTTGTACATTTAGGATAGTAAATAAAAATCATTGCGACTCCAAGTATTATTTTAAGTTATTCAATCTGTCTCCTACAACAGTTTTATAAATCTTTAATTTGTCTCTTTTACCGATACCCCAAATTTCTACAATCTCTACTTTCTCAGGAGTAATAAGACGATAAACAATTCTTATGCTTTTGTTACAAGCATACATTTTATAAAAACCTGTAAGGTCGATATTGTCTTTATTTCCTAGTGCGCCGCCTGCAAACGGATTTGTTTTTAATTTTTCAATTTCCTTATTTACAGACTTTTTCTGACTTCCATCAAGATGTTTATAATCCTCAGCTGCTTCCGGAATAAAAAGAATTTGAATTTCTTTTTTTACTTCTTCCATTAATCTTCCTTTATTGATTCCCAGCTGACAGATTTCGAGGTATCATAATGGTTCATTCTGAATTTTATATCGTGAGCAATTTCAAATCGTTCAAATACTTCATCCAGCATCGATAGATATTCATATTGCTGAAATGGAATCATAACAGCTTCCATATTATTATTCTTGAGGATATAAACAGGTTCATTTTCTTCAGCAACTCTTCTCACAGTCTGTGTAAGTTCTTTTTGTATTTTTATTTTCTGCGGAAGCTGCTCAAGTAAAGACGAAATTAAACCGCTTACCCAAGGGGGTAGTAAGATTGTCAGGAGTATAAACAGAGCAGTATTTTTTCATATTCTATTCCTCAAACTCAACATCAACATCAGCCTTGTTATAGACTTCGATTTGATTCTCAACAGAAACTTTATTCACAAGCCAACCACGTAATGTACAGAGACGTATAAATTCCTCTATGCGGTTTTGACCATTGATTTCTTTCAGCGTTATGACCAGCCCGAAATTAAGACCTTTTCCCGCATTGCCAAGAAGCCGTTCCTTTGTTTTAAGACTTATACCCCAACGACCGTCATCATATACTTTTCGAGAACGTGGAGAATCCTTTAATTCTTCACCAATCAGTTTTATATTATCCCATTTTCTGTAAAGCTTACGGGCACGACCTTCCTTCAAAAAATACTTTCCTTCATCATTTTGAAGATTGTTATCTATTGATTTTATACCTTTGCCCTTTATTCTACCAAAATGTAAATCAAGTTCCGTATCTGTGTAGTCGACACCTTGATTTCGAGAGCATTTTGGAAAATAACAAAGGGTTGCTTTAGCTATAAACGGCTGGCTTTCCTGATAAACAGGAATTGGAATATTGTAATTATAAGTATCAAAAAGCTCTGACACTTCTGAGATAACAAAGCGAATCTCATCATTTTCGCATTGGATAATATTGTCTATTTTTTTAGGCACAACTCCATATCCTATTATTTCAGAATTATAGGTATTTTTCTTCCAGCCGGCAGCAGAGTCTATAAGAAGTGCCTTCGCAACTTCTTTTGTAAGTCCCATTTTGTAAATGAGGAATGCCATTTTTCTTGTAATCCAAGGAGCGGCAAAAGATGTTCCATAAGAAGCTTTTTTACCATAAGATGCATAAACCACTATACGGTCATCATCAGTTCCCCCGTAATAACTTACATCGGGTTTATTGAAGAAAGAAAGGACAGGCCCCGTTCGCGAGTATAAAGCCGGAGTTTGTTCAAAATCAACTGAATTAACTACAATTGAATTTATTGAATCAGCTGGAGCACCTAATCTTTTATTTGAAATATCATCATCTGGTTTATTTGTGCCGGAAACGATAAAAACAACATCATTTTCAAATTGGATTTTGTCAAGCACGGCAGCTTCTGGGGAAATAAAGTTTTTATTGATTTCAAGTTCTGAGCCCAAAGAAAGATTCCAGACTTTTATGTCTTTATTTTCGGAAACAATTCTTTTTATGGCTCTCATTATTGAAGAGGAGTTATTGCGTCCATCTTTTGCAACTCCAAAATGCCGCACTTGAAAACGACCGCAATTATCTTCAAGACGAGGATTTAAAGTCGGACCATCAACGATTATTGATGTAACCATTGTACCATGGTCATAATCATTCGGTTTTAATTCGATTTCCCCGGGTTGTTCATTATGATATTGCACCCAATCCCTAAAATAAACCTTGTCATAAAAATGTGTATCTATAACACCAACAACGGGTTCATTTGTCGGTTTAGGAATCGAGAAATCCGGATCTTCATCAATGTCATTTGTATTTACTGCCGGAATCTGTGCTATATCACTTACAGACATCGCAATAAGATATGGAGCGGCATCTTTTAAAATCTCAAATTGATCCGGATTCATTACAAATGTAATATCATCAAGCTGCTGATATTTTGTTTCAGAAATACCTATCTGCCGTAAAATCTGTGACGAACGCACATCTGTTTCATAAAGGGTGACAATGGAACGTTCTTCAATCGGGTCTTTGTCAGTATCAATGTTTATAAATTCAACATGAAAGCAGTCTACCATAAGTGATACAAATTTTGTTTTGGCCATTCCATTTATAGAAACTCTATTTAAATTAATGTCATCTATTTGAGAGACGGAAAGTTTTCCAGAAAACTGAGTATTTAATACTTGTATACATTCATCAAGCTCAGCAACCGCCTTTTTTATCGTGTCACGAAAAACGCAGTGTGTAATAACGTGTTTTATTCCATCTCCGGTTTCATCAAAACGGGCACCAACAATAGATTCATTTGCTCCTTTGGGACTTTCGGAAAGTAAATCTTTGATTCGGTTACTTTTAGCAACAACATCAGTATAATGAACAGAAACCAGCGCTTTCGTAAAAAGAGTTTTATCTGCCCAAAAAGCTGCCAGTTCAGAAAGCTGCATTTTCAAGTCAGAAACATGAGAGACATGTATTTCTTGTCCAGCCGGAAGATTTCTTGGACCGGGTCGATTAGGATTGCTACGCTGCTCAAAATGACCTTTCAATTGGAGAAGTGAATTCATTTTTCAACTCCCTGCAAAGATCTTGAAACCTGGCTTTTAGAAATTCCGGAAAGAATTTCTATTTCTCTGACTGTAAAGCCCTGTTGTTGCAAATTTTTTATATCAATTTCTTTATTATTTGTTACAGTTGCATATAAACGCCGTAAATAATCAAATTCTTCATTTGGTGTACTAAATGCAATAGAAGTTTTTATAAGGTTCTTCAATTCTCCCGGATAAGGTATTTTTTTCATTTTATCAAGAATTTTATTGAATAACCGTATGTTTCTCCCTTCCATTTTGAATTTCTTAAGATAGAAGCCAAGTATAATCTCTGCTATTTCATGTAAATCCTGATTAGTATATCGATTAAAATCTATACAAGAGTCAAACCTGCGGAGCAAAGCCCTGTCAAATGAATCATATAGGTTCGTGGTTGCTATCATAACAAGCTGTTCATTAAGACCATCCATTCCTTTTAATACCGCAGAAGTTGCACGTCCCATTTCCCTAAGATCATTTGAATTCGTTCTATCTAAAGCAATTGCGTCAATTTCGTCAAACAAAACAATCATCTTTTCAGGATGAGCAACGGCATTTAACTGGGCGAATAAACTTGCAATATTTTTTGCCGTTTGTCCCAGTTTGCTGTCTATGAGATTGTCAAAATCAACTATATATAATTCTCTCGAAAGAATACGAGCAACCTGTTTTGCAGTTTCTGTCTTTCCGGTTCCAGGTGCTCCATAAAACAAATATTTATTTACGCCTGCATTATGACCGATTGCATTTACAATTCCAAGAATGTCTTTTTTTATGATTTCCGGCAGAGGTAAAGGCTCATCTGTATAATTTACACGACGTATGAATGAAACATCACTTTCATTCATTTGGGGGATAAAAGTATTTGCTGAAGAAAGAAGCGCCATAATGTATTCAGCCAGTTCTGTATCACCGGAGGAGTCAAAATCATGAGCAATTCCATAGGCCTCATTGCGAAAAGAGACATCATTGTTTTCTGTGTAATATTTTATCAAGTTTATAACATTCTTCTTCTTCATAATGGACTCCTTATGACGGAGTATATAACAGTTGGGACAAGTTGTCAATATTTTAGGACATTAGTGAACAATCACAAGAAAGAAATTTCAGTATAACAAGGGAAACCAGACCATGGGGTAACTGATTTTTACAACCGTGATAATCCATTCTTGCTCTCAGAAATCAAGTCCGTGAAAAAATATCCTAATCTTTCATGGCTTATAAATAACTATATAGCACCAGCGAGCATTCTAGCACTCTTTTTTACCTGTGTTTTTTGGTTTTTATGGAAAGTTCCTGCTGTACGAAACCTGACACAATGGCTCTTTGATACAAATATTTGTATAACAGGACTTTGGATTGGTACATTGTATTTTCAATGGGAAGGAAAGAATCAAACAAAAACTATATATCTTTCTGTAAAACAATCAAACGCTTATTCTGTCACTTGCATTTTATACACAGAATATCGTACAAGTTTTAGTGAAATTGCATTTATTGACAAAGAAAAAGGAATTGAACGTCTGATATATACTTATGATGCCGAAAAAGCTGTAAAATCACCGGAAACTAATCC
>NZ_CALHGC010000066.1 GCF_938029485.1 uncultured Treponema sp.
TGTGTTGTTTTCTGATGATGCCTGTACTGTTCTTGACCGGAATGCAGCAGAAAACTTAGCGATAATCAGAAGAATTGTCTACAATAGAATTAAGATGCTTTCTAAAATGGATACGCTCAGTATGGGCAAGCGCGCTTGTATCTACGACGATAATTTTAGAGCTCAGATCCTTTTTTCATGCTGAAGCCCTGCAGAGGCTTTCTAAGAACGACTGTAAACATTTTATTTTTTTCCGGTCTATGCTTAAACCAATGATGGTGTCCTCAATAAAACACACCGTTAAAGCATACCGTTTCGTAATCGGTGAAGCCCTTGCACATCTAATGGGTACTGCGATTCAATGCGGCCGTTTTTCACTTCAACGGCGATATCACAGGCCGCCGCAATCAATTCATAATCGTGCGTAATGACAAATATATAGGTATCATCGGCTTTCAGCGTTTTAATGAGTTCCGCCGTTTGCATCATGTGAAAGAAGTCAAGACCACTTGTCGGTTCATCAAAGATCAAAATTTTCTTTTTGCAAAAGACAGCTGCCGCAATCGCGACACGTTGTTTTTGTCCGCCGGATAACGTCATAGGATGGCGGTCTTTTAAACGCTCTATATCCATCTTGGTCAAAACGGCATGCAATGCCTCCTCGTCCGGATTTTTAACGCCGAGCACAATTTCTTCCTTTACGCTGTCCGTAAACAACTGATGATTTACTTCCTGCATCACCATATAGCTCACGAATAAGCGTTCTTTTGCGGATTGAATGTTGCCGTTTATTCGAATAGTGCCTTTCTTGTTTTTTAATAATCCGCCGACCACTGAAACCAATGTCGATTTTCCCGCTCCATTGTTTCCGGTAACCGCAATGACGGTTCCTGCCGGAAAACAAGCCTCCGGGATAGTGAGCGAAGGCTGTCCCTTATATTTCGTATAAGAAAAACAAACGTCTTTCATTTGTATCGATGCATTACCGCCGATATCTCCGCTGCTTTCGCTCTGCTCTTTTATAATAGAAGAAAAACCGCCTAACGAAACCGGCCGTATACCGGTTTCCATCCGTTCTGCAATCGACATAGAATCCAATTCCTGCATGGTGTATTCTTTTTCAATTTGTCCTTCTTTCATATATACCGCACGATCCGCCAATTCTTTGAGATACCGGATTCGGTGTTCCGCGATGACGATGGTTTTTCCGTGCGCTTTTAAAAATTGCAGCATCGATCGCAATTCATTGATAGCGTGATTGTCCAAATTGGAAGAAGGTTCATCCAAGACGTAAATATCGGGATTAACGGCATAAATACTTGCGAATGCGATTTTTTGTTTTTCTCCGCCTGAAAGTTGAAAAATGTTTCGGTCAAGGAGTGAGTTTATATGCAGCGCATCGGCGGTTTCATATACTCTATTTCGAATGAGTTTCGGCTCCATTCCGAAATTTTCACATCCGAATGCAATTTCACTTGTCGTATTAACGGTGTAAAACTGTGTACGTGGATTTTGAAAAACGGTACCGACCGTTTTTGCAATCTCATACATCGGTGCGGTAACGGGATCAATTCCTTTCACCGACACACTGCCTGTAAAAACTCCGTTATAAAAGTCAGGCAGCATACCGCAGAGGAGCCGTATCAGTGTGGTTTTTCCGCACCCGCTTTTTCCGCAGAGCAAGACGCATTCGCCTGTTTTAACAGAGAGGTTGATATTTTTGAGGCTTGGCGTATCCGCTTGTTCATACGTAAAAGAAACATTTTGAATATGGATCATAGCCTCACTCCCAGTATTCTAACAATGCACATACCGGCAAAAATACCTGTAACAAGAATCAAAAGCGCTACGTCCGGCCGCTTGAACCCTATCTCCGTCATACAGGTATGTGTGCCCGGATTATCAAGCCCTCTGCATAATGCTGCGGCTGCCAGTTCATCGCTGATGTTCAAGATTGAAATAAAAAGGGGAATCAATATATACGTAATCGTTTCCGACGGTTTGAATAAAAGACTCCGCGCATTACATTCAATGCCCCGCATACGCATCGCGGATTGAATTGCAGTCCATTCTTCCCGAATGGTAGGGAAGCAGCGAAAAATTACGGAGCCGGTTATAATCATATTTTTTGGAAGGCGCATCTTCCACAGTGCCGCTACAAAAGCGCTCACCTTTGTTGTTTCAACAGACCACTTTGTTAAAATAAAAATCGGTAAAACCTTGCGTATCAGCGCAACGGCAAAGTAAACCAGCGAAATCAAAAAATGAGACATATAGGGGTGTATCAGTTGTTCAATAGCGGCGCAGACTGCAAAGATGCCGATGCACTTGATTGCGTTTCTCCGGTGTCCTCCGACCGCAAGAATGAGGGAACACAGCAAGAACACGCCCATTTCATAGAATAGCGAGCGGCCTAAAAACATCAGAATATCAAATTCAATCAGTAATATCAATTTAGTTCTGGGATCAAACACTAATTCGTTATTCTGCCGTTTTGTTGTATAGAGTCCGCCCGCAGAATGCTTCATACAATACCTGCTTTTTCCAAACGCTTATGCAATACTTTTTTTGTGAACAAAGAACCGAGCAGCGAGCTGAGCATGGTTGCAATCATCATAACCGGAAGTACCCACCATGGAGTAAGCGCTCGCACCGTATCACAAAACGCTTTGCTCATGCCGCCTTCAAGCGTATGCTGAAAAAAGTAATCCCGCATAACCCAAATAGGAAGGAATCCTCCGAATAGATTGAGTGAAAAAATCGTATGGCTCATCGCGTTCCACTTAAAGCTTTTGTATTGCCCTTTTTTTGCCAACAATACGGCGATGAGACCTGCCGGTACAGCAACCAACGGCGCAATGGGAATATGCCCGGTTGCAATTAAGAACAGACTGGGAATAACCGCTGCAAGAAAGATCGAAATCCATCCGGGCGCCTTTGTCAGCATCGTATGATAGATAGGCGCTGCAAAGAAAGCCACCAGTTCCGGCATCAGCAAGAAAAGCACTGCAACAGGCATACAGATCGCGCCGATGATAACGTAGGTTACAAGATAGAGCGCGATAAAAAGTCCTGCGGCAATCGCCCCTCTGGAAGACTTTGTGTTTTTTTGATTGTCCATAAAACACTCCTTATAATTATACTTATGCGCATTAGCATCGCATTATTTCTTTAACTTCAGTGTGTGAACTTGTAGATTTGAAATCGACAGACAAAATTCGTTCAATACTCCCTAAAACGCAACAACGGGAATGTCCGTAAGGATCATTCCCGTTGCCGTAGTAAAAAAGATATCCGATAGTGCACACTTCTCAATTCTTCCATTTTTATCAGGTTGTATTAGAAGTGATCATTATTATGTATGTGTATCGTTATTGCAAAAGCTTATCGGTAACCGCTATCACATCCTCCATCGTGAAATTTTTATCGCTCTTGGTAAATTTTCCGTTATAGATAGTTCCCCAAGAACCGTACAGTATAAATGTCGCAAACAGTTCCGCATTTTCTTCCGTTAGTTTTAGCCTATCGGATAAATGCCTTTCATTGTATGCCTGCAAAAGAAACTTTGCGTAAGGTTTAACCATACGGTTTAACATTTGGAGAAAATCCCAAATTTTATATGAAGCATCCGAAATGGACGCATTGCCTTTTGATATAAACCGCTTCGTATACCCGCTGATATCTTCCCGAATCATACTACGGAACGTAGCGAGTTTTTTAAAAAACGGAACGGTATCGTCTTCCAGCATCCGGCACTTTCGTTCCAAGCGTTCGGAAATGTATTGCTCCATAGCTGCAACGTAAATATCTTGCTTTGACTTAAAATAGTAATAAAACATACCGGGAGCGCCGTCAACGACATCAAGGATGTCCCGTACGGATACCGCTTCATATCCTTTTTCTGCAAAAAGCTTTGCAGCAATTTCGATCAATTCCTGTTTACGGACTTCAGGCTTCTTGCTGTTACGCTTCAAAAATCAGCTCCTTAGTTCTTGCCATATATGTTAGATGACGCTAACCGTACAAAGAAAAAAAATAAACAGAACGAATGTCTGTCTATAATGCACCGAACGAGAGAAAAAGTCAAGGATATGCATTGCATCACGTTATGAAATATATGCAATCAATAATTTTCAAGCCGCTATTATTGAAGATGATAAAAGAAACATTTGTCAACTTAGCATTATTTTAAATTGTAAACAGGTTTGACCCAATAATCGCTTAAAATGTGGACGTTAGCATTATATTGGTGAATCAAAGCCACCAGGAAATCTATTCATTTTGTTTATTTCTTATACCATTTTATTTTATCGGAATAGGTTGTCAAAAGTTCTGTTGAATATACCTTTTCTTCCGTAGAATCTCGAACTTCTCTCCAAAGAATTGCTGCAGCTTTTAACTTATTAGAATAGTCGGCACTACATTCATCCAAACAAAAATCTTTCAAAAAACGATTCCATTGACAAACCGAATGATCATACTTTGCATAATCCGATTCTCCATAATACATTTTCAGCATATCTTGAATTGTAAAGTTCAAATCATTTTCACTTTTTACTTTTCTCCAAGCCGCAGACATATCGGCAGTAAACTTAAAGGGTGAAACTCCGGTTAACCGGGAAAAATATTCTCTGAATTTTGAATTTAAAGAAAACCCGCATTCAAGTAACGGAGTCTCTAAGGTTATAATGCCGTCTTGATTATTCTTGAATCGTTTTGAACTCATTTTACACCCTTCAACTCTATTCCCTGCAAAATATTGCTCAATAACATAGTTCAGTTCCTGCTTTGTCCCCCTATATTCCAATCCCATTGATTTGCATATTTGCGAAAGCTCTTCACGATACCAATAATATTTATTGAATTCTTCAAATGATTTTATATCTTTAAAATCCGCTCTTTTTTCTCCCAAGCTCTCACCCCGTAAATTTATTTGTCTTTGATAAAGCTCTTATCGCTTTCCGGCATATCACCGCCGGGAACAAAACGCTCTACACTCATGTGAAGGTTATATTTTTCACGGAGTTTAGAAATTGTTTCCATCATAGGCGAAGCATGATGAGCGTCAATCGCCGTCTGATTTTCCCATTGATCAATCAACAGCACGGTCTTTCCATCATTCCCGCTGCCGTCAAACAGCGGAACAAAATATTCGTAGCGCAAGTTGCCCTTTTCCGCACGGATTTTTTCCACCGTTCCGCTTTCCATCATTTCTTTTGCAAAGTTAACCGCGGCATTTCCCTTACCGCTGTAACGATAAACTGACATGACGTCAAATTAAAATTTCTTGTTGTCAAAATTTTTTGCAGGAAGAAATTTATACAGCAGTGCCGTGTTCACGTTCATCCATATAGCGTGTTACTTCAGCAGGCGTCAATCTGCGCATCTGTGTACGCGGATATTCTCTATATTCGCCGGCAGTAAAAAGAGGCGCAGTCTGCTTGCACTGTTTGTCTTTGTTTCTTTTCAAAAAGAGCAGCACATCGTCATAAGAAGGAAAAATTTTATACGATTTTTTCCCCTTGCTGTTTTCTATTTCGTAAATACTGCAGGGCTTTTTTTCCGTATAATCCGCTGTCCGTAAGTACAGCTTTGCAATTTCCAATGATTTAAAAGGGAAATTCCATCTTTGCAAGCCGCGCTTTGGATCATGCTCGATACAAATACACCGCCCGCATGTTCCGCATATATACTGCGTATGATGTTCTAAACACTCAATAGGATTAAGTAGCGGCGTAATTCTGCTTTCATTTACATAACATTCTTCGCACATGAAGCATCCTCCTGTTTCCGTTTTTAGCAATTCCCAAGCAGCCGTGCTACGCACTGATACACCAGCTCGTAAATCGTGGCTTTTGGGTATTCAAATCCGCACCGGTTCATGGCTTCAATTTGTTTTTTTGTTGCAAAGACGTAAGGGTAGATTCCAAAGAGGAAGGGAAAAAATGAAAAAAGAAACTCTGTGCGGCGGGCAGGCGAAAATGAAGGATAAAAGTGCTTGAGCAGATTTTCAACTGCATCAAAAGCGGCTTTGTAGGCACGCTTAAAACGTACCAGACATTCCAGACTGCTGTGTTCTTCCATATCGTACAGATTCATCGCGAGCAGCTTTAAAAGCAGTCCCCGTTTTTCAATGCTATGGGCAATTTTTGCTGCAAGTGAAGCTGCGGGCAGCGCAGGCTCCCGCTTTATGGTATTGAGCTCATCCGTCCAAAGCTCATATTCCGTCTGAAAAATTGCAAGAAAAATTTCTTCCTTCGTTTCAAAATAGTTGTAAATGGAAGGACGGGAGAAACTGGTTGCCGTGCTGATTTCCTTTATCGTAATGTCTTTAAAATCCATGGTCTCATACAGCTTTTTACAGGCATTGATGATTTCATTCCTGCGTTTTTCCATATATTCAGGCGATGTTTTCGGCATTATAACATTCCTTACATTTTTTGTTTTCAGGTGATGGACTGTACTATATGATTTTACTGACACAATGTCAAGGAAAAAATGCGGCTTTCATTGTGCGGCTTTTATCAATGGATCGCCGAAATCAACCCTATCGATTCAAACCTAAAAATCTTCTATAATTATTAGTTTGTATTAAGGAGCAAGGATTTCACATGAGTATTCAATTATCAGATCGGTTTACCTTCGTTAAATTATTACGCTTTACTATACCAACTATCATTATGCTCATTTTTACAACCGTCTACAATGTTGTCGACGGATTTTTTGTTTCAAACTATGTCGGTAAAACTTCGTTCTGACTTTGTATTTTGCCCGTCCTAACAAGAGTTTTTTACGGCTCGGTAAAACGGCTTTTGACGGTAACGCGTTGATAAACAGCTGCTCGAACGGGTTTTCGGAATTACTCAGTCAAATATCCATGTCGCATAGTCAGTATGCTGTACAATGTGCAATTACTGCGTTATGCAGGAGCGGATGGAGTTGCAGCTTACGGTGTATTGATGTATGTCGGCTTTATTTTTCAAGCGCTGTTTATCGGATATTCGGTCGGGACGACGCCGATTATCGGCTATCATTACGGTGCGACAAATCATAAGGAATTACAAAATCTGTTAAGAAAAAGCAGCATACTCATTGGAATTTTTACAGTGGGGATGTTTGCTTCTTTTCTTCGCTTGCATTATCGCGGCTCCTTGCTTCGCTATTCGTCGGATACGATGCAGGTCTTTTTGCGATGACCGTCCATGCCTTCAGTATCTTTGCCTTTTCGTTTCTGTGTTCCGGGTATGCAATCTTCGGTTCATCGTTTTTTACGGCATTGAATAACGGCGGCGTTTCCGCTGCAATCTCATTTTTACGGACTGTGGTGTTTCAAGCTGCAGCCGTTTTGCTGCTCCCGCTTCTTTGGGGAGTCGACGGTATCTGGCTTTCGATTGTCGGCGCGGAGCTGATGGCGGTTATTGCAACACTCTGCTTCCTTGCAGCAAATCGGAAGAAGTACGGATATTAAAATGAGGCTTACGGTGCTAAAAATTCCGGCTGGTCGGGAAAACTTACCTTTAATCATCAAAGTTCTATGGGCATAAGCCCTGCGTTTTATTTATGCCGGTTCTTTGGTTTATTGCAAATCAACCCGTTTAATCTAAATTGAGTAAGAAAAATAAATGTGATACACTTAAAAATAAATAAATCGGAAAAGAATTAATGCCTTGAGGAAATTAAAGTATGAAAAAGATAGAACATCAATATTTCGGTCAATTAAGTTTTGATACGGCAGATAATGTGAATGTGATTTAGGGAAAAATAATTAACGGAATAGACGTATGTCTCTGGTTCGATCAAAATGTAGAACTACCGAACGGTATACTGGATATTTATGCACATTTTCTTGAAAATATAGACGAGAAAATACAAGAAGCAAGAAAAGCACTTATAGCATATTTAAAAGAAGACAATTACTATATAAACTTTCATATTGAAGAATGCGGACTTGAAGACTTACCGAACGAGGTTACCGACTTTGTAATGAAAATGGCGGTAACGAATTTAGGTTTATGGATTGACAATGAAAAACCGCATATCACAATGGATTTTATGATTTCGCCGGACGAAAGCGATGAAATACTTTGCGTAAAATTCGGCGAAGGGGAAAATATTAAGGCAATTGATTGGGAAAGTTAATAGGGCGCTTCCAAAATTATAAAAAGAAGATCATCTCACGATTTTAGTAAAACTGATAACGTTTTTTTAGAGAAGTATTATCAAAGACTAATAGAAGGGTTTAAAGAGGTAATATAAAAGATTCGTTTGCTACAACTTACTTAGATATTAATAAAATACGGATACAACAGACGATTAATATACAGGACATCTGCAAAAAATTCAGATATAGCTTTTTAACGGATGCTTCATCAGCCGCACCCGGTAATCGCAGGCAATGTCAGCGAGCAGCTCATCGTGCGTAATGATGATCACGGTTTTCCCCGCTTGTGCAAGCATATCCGCCCAGCACGCCATACTCAAAAGCCCTTCACCGTCCATGCCGCTGGTCGGCTCATCGAACACAAACACCTCCGCATCCGAGCAGTACGCGGCGGCGATCACCACTCGCTGCTTTTCCCCGCCCGACAGCGAGGCGGGATGCCGGTTCCGTACCGCTTGCAAACGGAACAGCTCAAGAGCTTCTTCCGCACGCCGTTTGTTGTCTTGTGAAGGTTCCCGTCCCAACAGCAGCTCGTTAATTATGCTGTCGGAATAGAGCTGATAATCGGCGTCCTGCATCACAAAATAGCTTATGCGCCGCCGCTGTGCACAGGAAAGCTCCCGCCCATCCAGCATAATGCTGCCGCTCTTTTGCCGGAGCAGCCCGCACAACACCTTGCACAGGGTCGTTTTACCGGCGCCGTTTTCTCCGGTCAGCGCGGTAACGCTCCCGTGCGGAAACACAAGGTTGATATTCCGGATACCGCATACCGATTCCAGCCCGGCGGCGTCCTTTTCGCGGTCTTTTTCTCCGCACCCATTTACTCCGGCTCTCACCGGCTTGTACAAATACGTCACATTCGATGCGCACAATGCAGAGCGCATTTTTTCCTCTGGTTTTTCTGCCGATGCCGTCTTTGCTCCTGCTGTTTCTGCAACCGCTACCGCTGATACCGCCGTTCCTGCAATTATTCCTGCTGCCTTTACTGCACGGATTTTTTTCCGGCGTAACGGGAGCTCCGCCATACCGGGATACCGGAACCCGAAGCGCCTCAGCTCATCCTCCGGCAAACACGCAAATTCCTCCGCCGTCCATCGGTGCACCGCTCTGCCGTGTTCGATATGCAAAAACGAGTCTGCAATCTCCAAAAATGCGTGCAGCCGGTGCTCGCTAATAATGACCGTCGTACCCCTCCGTTTAATCTCCGCCAAAAGTCCGATCAAAATCCGGCACCCCTCCGCATCCAAATTGGAAGCAGGCTCATCTAAAATCAGAATAGCAGGCGACAAAATGAGCGCCGCAGCAATCGCAACCCGCTGTTTTTGCCCTGCTGACAATGCGTCAACCGTCCGGCACAACAGCGGTTCTATATCCAGCAATGCCGCAGCCTCCCGCACCTTTTCTTGTACCACCCTCGGCTCCAGCCCGATATTTTCCGCAGAAAACGCAATTTCATCCTGCACACTGTTCATAAAAAACTGACTGCGCGGGTCTTGAAACACAACCCCGAATGTCCTAACCCGCTGCTCAGGCGTCATCGCCGCAGGCTCCCTCCCGGCAACCGCCACCGAACCGTGCAGCGTCCCCTCATAAAAAGCCGGAGCCAAGCCGTCAATCAGCCTCAAGACGGTGCTTTTTCCCGCCCCCGACCTGCCGCACAAAACAACACATTCCCCTGCCCGTATCTCAAACGACATCCCCTCGATGCAGGTATCCATCCTGCCCTCCGCATCCTCTTCCCCGTAACAAAACGAGACATCACAAAAGCTAATCATAGTCATTGTTCAATCAATGAATAATATACAGAGCATCGCAGCGGCGTATAAGCCCGCCGTCAGATAGTCGTATACGGACAAGGGGGCGGCATAGAGGCTGCTTCGTTCTGTAGGAGCGTCCAAGCCGCGTAGCTCCGCCGTTGCTCCCAATTCCGCAGATAACTTTAGGCAACGAACGGTAAACGGTACAAAAAAACTTTCATATACCGTAACGGGACGGCGGAGATAATCATACCAATGAGGAAACAGCCCCCTTGCTCTAATTCCCTGCCGGATCGATGCCATTTCTTTCTGCAGTACCGGAAAAAAGCGCATCATCATGCAGAGCATAATCGTCACGGACTTAGGAATATGCAGGCTTTGCCAGCTTGCCATCAGCCTGCTCGGATTGCTTTTTACAATGGCGGCAGCAAACATCACGAGCGGAATTGAGCGAGCAAAGGTATGCAGGATTACATAGAGCAGCGCTGTATGCGGCGCACAGATCCGGGCAAGTACTTGGAGAATAGTATAGAAAAAGCACAAACGTTCTGCCGTCCGTACTTCTTTTACCTGCAGCAGATAACAGCCTGCCAGCAGGCACAGACAATGTATTTGCCCAATCTGCTCGTAGAAAAACCAAACAACCGTGGCGCACAGCATAACAGCAAGGTGTGTTCGAGGGTCGAGATTTCGCACTGACTTTACGCTAACTTTGCTTTTTTAATATGTTTTTTGAAAAACAGCATACCGACCCAAAATCCTGCGGCCGCAAGCGCCGCCGAAATCAAACCGATAAGCAGCATCATATCGAGCGA
>NZ_CALHGC010000067.1 GCF_938029485.1 uncultured Treponema sp.
AGCCGTTATCGTTCTCGATCGACCTAACCCACTCGGCGGCGTTAAAGTAGAAGGTAACATCGTTAAAAAAAGTTTTGAAAGTTTTATCGGCATGTACCCGCTTTGCATCCGCTACGGTTTAACCGCCGCCGAACTTGCACGAATGGTACATACGGAAGAACAGCTGTGCTGCCCGCTGCACATTGTACCGATGGAACACTGGCACCGCGATATGCTTTTTACCGAAACCGGCCGCGTGTGGATACCGCCCTCCCCCAACCTGCCGCACTTTGACAATACGCTTGCCTATCCGGGTACCGCGCTATTTGAAGGAACCAATGTATCCGAAGGCAGAGGTACGGCGAATCCGTTTGCCCTTATCGGCGCTCCGTACATAGAAGCGGAAAAACTTGCCGATACGATGAATACCGCAGGGCTGCGCGGTGTGCATTTTTTACCTGCCCGTTTTACCCCTTTCGCATCAAAGTATGCAGGTTTGCCATGCTACGGCGTACAGCTCCTTATTACCGACCGCAAAGCCTTCGAGCCGGTTAAAACGGGCATAACACTCCTGTTTGCCGTTAAGACCACCTACCCCGATGATTTCAGGTTTTTGCCCCCTGTGGAGGGGAACGTTTCAGTGTCGATAGACCGGCTCGGTGGAGACAGCCTATTGCGGACAGCCTCTTCCGCAGCCGAAGTGTGCAGCATATTTGAAAAAGAAGCGGGAGCTTTTCACCGGCATATCAGGCCGTTTTTTATCTACTCGTAGGAGGGAACAGCTATGAACAGCACAATGTTGACCGAATATATCGGACAGATGTTTGCCTGCGGTTTTCCGGGAACGGAGATGCCGGAAGACTTTATCGCATTGGTAAAAAAATACAAGGTTGGTAATGTCATCCTCTTTAAGCATAATATTACAAGCCTCGCACAGCTCAAGACGCTCTGCACAGATATACAAACTTTGATTACCACTGAAACCGGACACCCTGCCTTCATCACGATTGACCAAGAAGGAGGCGCTGTTTCACGGCTTGCCGAAGACTACTATAACGTACCGGGCGCAATGGCGCTGGCGGCGACCGGCGATGAACTGAACGCCTACACCGCCGGTAAAATCACGGGAGAAATTCTCCAT
>NZ_CALHGC010000068.1 GCF_938029485.1 uncultured Treponema sp.
GCCATGTATGCCAACCCCGGATACGGAAGTGCCTTATCCGGGTGCTTACCTTGCGTATATGCCCAGGGCTGCTGATTTTCTTTTCCATCGAACAGCGTCAGTTGAATATCGTCCGCCGGGTAATTGTGTACATTTTTACCGATCCACACTTTTCCGATCCCAGAAATAGGACCCTCACAAAGTCCTAAAATGACCGCTACAGTGTAGGTATAGGTTATGCTGACTTGCTTAGACTTGCCGCCTTTTCCCGCTTTGTGCGTTTCGCGGTGTTCATGAGCAGTGAAATCGTCATAGTAGATTACGTTGCCCGCAGTTCGCACTGTACCGATGATTTCCGGTACAACAGCGCCGTATTCCGCGGTGTTGACAGTAAATTCACTTATCTTATTTGCCCGTGTTGTCGTTGTTCTTCCGCGAAAAAAGCTCATCGTCTCACCTTCTTTTTGTTAAATCGGTATATGCCGCGCAAGCGGCTCCTGCCCTTCGCGTCATAGAACATCACATCAGAAAGATCCGTCATGGCCACGCCGCGGTCGATGTAAGCGTGAATAACCCGTCCTTTGTCGACATAGACTGCGCCATGCGAAATACACCGTCCGAATTGATATAATAAGAAATCTCCGGGCTGCATGTCTTCCACCTCGTCGCAATACTTCTGTACATATCTTAAAAACCATTCTTCGCTGTGGTGCAGATGCCATTCGTTGCTGTACGGTTCGATCGGGATACTGTCTTTTTTCAGCAGTCCCGCATCTTCTACGCAGCCCACCAGGAGCATGCCGCAGTCTACACCGCGACCTTTTACTTTTGCGCCGTTAATGTGTGGTGTGCCTAACCATGCTGCAGCCGCTTTCGCTATTTTTTCGCCGTCTGTCATATGAGCACCTCTCTTCGCGGCACGAACGGAGCAATCAGCGTTGCGGCATCGGTTTCTTTGCTGTAAATAACACCGTCTTCATTCGTCGTGTAGCTTCCCTGCGGATAATACCTGCGAACCGGAAACTCCATATTGAGCCCCTGTGTTTCCGCTTTTACTGATAATTCAATCTTGATGCCGCCTGCCGATTTGACTTCTACATTCCCACCGAAAAGGTCGATCGCACCCACAACGGACTGATCGCGGAAAAAGCAGCGGCGAAGATACAACTTAGCTCTGTCAAGTACTCCGCTATGCGCCGCCCGTAAGAACGGCAGTCCTTCCAGTTTGTCGTTAATATCCGCCTGGACGGTAACGGTCATTGTATCGACTACAACACGATCATGAATTTTGACTTGCTGCCGCTTAATCAACAGCGCGTTATGTAAGTACGTATGCCCGTTAAACGATATGTCTATATCAGTATCGGCGTAGTAGTACTTGTTACCATTATCTAAGACAAGCTCGTATAGATCGCAAGAAGTAATCTTCTTTTCTGTCTCAAGATAGGTCTCCAGAGATTTATTCACTGTTTTCATCGGACTACCTCCAGCTTAAAAGTTTTAGACTTGTTGATGTTAAGATACTGCCGTTCAATATCTATTCCGTCGTCTGCAAACATAACTTTCCAATAGTATGTATAGTCCGCTGTAACTTTTGCCGTACTTACTGGTGCAGTTTTGAATTTCACCGTCCCGCCGGTAACTGTATATGCGCTGCTTGCTTGTTTCACGCCGTCTACGTATACCGTCACTTTTTCGATATACTCGACAGGTTCTACATAGTCGCCCATTTTCATAACGGCTTGATAGGCTCCGTCCGTGATCAACGGCAATTGGATTCCTTTTTCTTCATAGTCTTCCGGATCAAGCCACAAAAAAGGGATATGTGCGCCTTTTAACAGCGCTACAAATCCCAGCAGCTTTCTATATTGTTCATCAGTCAATATCTGGAATTTCGTTTCTATCGTCCAATTCGGCAATAGCTGTGTTGTAAGCGTACGTACTTTACCGCTTCCCGATTTTTGTACTTTTGTATTCCAGTTCATGGATTTTATACTTTCCCAGGCTAATCCGTTAAGATCTTCTGGGAATTTCCTAAGTGTCATCAGAATACCCCGCTATTTCCTGCAAAATTCAAATCTTCTTCAAAAAATGCTTTCCGAATTTCGTCTACGGCGCCGTTACGCAAGAAATCAGCAAACGATGCGGCATCAAGAGTATTGATATCCAAATGTACTGATCTGTTTCCGCCTTTCGTGATCGTTGTTGACTCTATATTTCGGATGTCTGCAGTCTTTACCGCCCCGCCTTTTGCAAAACGCGGCATATGTCCCGAGTTGATTGCATTAAGCAGTGGTAATCCTACTTTTCGGACAGCGTCAGCATTGAGAACGTACTCACCATTAGACAACCAAGCTGGAATACTGTCTGATGTAGCCGTCCCCGGACCGCTGATAGGTCCGCCGGTCGCAAATCCAAACGTGCCGAACCCGAACCCCGATTTTGCAGACATAAGCTGCAGTGCTACAGTAGCCGCACCGACTGCTGTAGTAAATGCTGCTAAAGCACCTGTAGCAGTAACGGTTGCCCCGACTTCTGTCGGCTTTGTGCCCGTATTAATGGCATTTTGGATGACGTTGTATGCACCCATGACCATTCCGCCTTTTTGTGTGCTGCCGGAGAAAAGCCCTAACGCTACATTAGACGTGCTTAGGTTGTTTTTGAACGCGTCAAACATCGTATTCATACCATTGTCGTTACTGTTGTTATTATTTCCTCCACCGAGCAGGCTGCCGCCGAATAGAGATTCTGTCAACCGTCCCGCCCACTGTTGCGTAATCTGCTGTAATATTGTTTCTCCGATTCCTGTGATGAGATTATACAGCGAGTCTCCAAGTGTTTCTGATCCTGTCAAAATGTTTTGGAAAAATTCTTGGAATTTATCAGTTGAGCTCTCCGCAAGTTCTGCAATCTGCGACTGCATTGACTCATGCCCCGTCTTCCATATACTCAGATACGTTTCGAGGGCTTCTGTCTGCCCTTTCCAATTCATATAATCTTGTCCGTCGCGGCTGCTCGTTAATGCCCTAAGCAGATCTGAACGATGGTTATCTATTGCGTATTTTGCCTGTTTTTCAAACGACTCTCTATATGCATCTGTACGTTTCTTTGCGGCTTCGGCGGTCTTAGCAGTATACCATTCTTCGACAGCTACCATCGCTTCCTTGTCTTCTTTGTTTTTAGAAACTTCTTTTATGCGTTCCGTTCTCTCTTTGTTGAGCGCATTAACTGTAGCTTCATATTCAGCATCGGCGAGTGCCTTAAAGTCCCCGGTGAGCTCTGCACCTATTTGCTTCGTTTCGGTCTTGATTTTGTTCCAGCTTTCTGTCCACGTGTCGGTCAGCTTCTGTTTCATGACCGTTCCGTATGTACTGAGCTGTTTTTGCAGTTGTTCTACCGCGTCTTTCGGAATACCGGCATTAGATAACTTGTTAATCTCTTCCTGCTTCTGTCTGATGTCTTCCGCCAGTTTGTTCATACCGGACATGTAGGCACCTTCGGTTTCACTGTCTATAGATTCCTGCATCGTTGAAAACAGCCGAATTGCCTCTTCTTTAGCCTGATTTAACCGTCTCAGCGCCTCATTGGCTTTTTTACCGATTTCATCAGTCGTAAGTGTTACTGTTTTGCCTCCGGTGTATTCACCTATCGATCCGTAGCCAAGCGGATTACCGAACCATTGATTTGCTTCCGACATACTTCCGCGATGCACTCCGCCGGTCGAGTTTCTCGCTATGTACTCACCGTTTCCCGCATAGATTCCGACATGGTCTTTCCAATCTATCATGTCGCCTTCCTGCGGTACGTATCCCGTTCCCGCTGTGTGATAGGCCGTGCCGAACTGATTTACAAGCTGATTCCCATTAATTGAGTTCAACCCTTGTATGCCTGCTTCCTGATACAACGCGGAAACAAAAGCGGCGCATTGCACACGGGCATCTTCAACAAGCGGCGACATCCATTGTTCCCCTTCAGGATGCCTCGATGCTATATTTACAACTTCTTGACCGATTGGCGCCTCTACTTGATACGTTTTTGCTTCCTTAATCGCTTTTGTATTATCTTTTGTTGCAGATGTTCCCGATTCAAAAGCGGCTTTTAACGCCTCAATCTGTGAATTTATAGCTCCGTTGTCTATGCTTGTTCCGTCACCATATTTTTCATGAAGTTTTTTAGAATTCTCGTTAGCAGCAGCATACTTCCTATCCCATGCCGCTTTGGCTTCATCATTTTCCTTTTGACTATAAACATTCATCCGTGTTCCATTTTCTTTTACACGGATCATCGTGTTGTCTTTTTCGCTGTAGTAGTAATCTTTACCGTTTACGTTTACATACTGTGCGTTTTCTGCCTCTCTCTTCTCTTCCTGATGGAATTCATACAGCTTATACGTTGCGGCTACAATAGCCGCAGCTACA
Organism: uncultured Treponema sp.; assembly: GCF_938029485.1. Lineage (GTDB taxonomy): Bacteria > Spirochaetota > Spirochaetia > Treponematales > Treponemataceae > Treponema. The sequence goes on from NZ_CALHGC010000068.1 coordinate 4,398, forward strand.
CCCAGCCATCCTCCGGCCAGTGCCCATACTGCACTTGCCGCCTGACGCAACGGACCGAGTGACCCCTTCGCTGCTGTGCTCATTCTGATACCGGTATCTACAGCGGCTTTTCCGGTCTGTTGTGTAGCAACGGTAACCGCGGTCTGTTCCGCCGCCAGCATGTTGCTCGACGCACTGGCTACTGTATTAGCCGCAACCATCTTCCCTGCTGCGGCTTTATGTGCACCGGCTGCTGTATTTGCCGCGCTCGCCTGTACCGCTGCTGACTGCCTTGCCTGCATATTGATTTCTTGATATGCCGCTGTCATGCGGGCGGCTTCCACCCTTGCGGTTTCGGCAGCTTTAGCTTCCCGCATGACACAGTATTTTGAGTAGCTTGCTTCCTTTTCAGCGTCTGTCATCTGTGCTGTACTAAGTGTCTTCAAATATGCTTTTTCTTCTGCTATTGCCGCTTTTTCAATATTTTTTATCCGGCGTGCAATGCTTTTTTCCTGCTGTACAGTTAGCGCATCTTCTGAAACATCTCCAGTTCCAATTGACGCAAGCGATCCCATCGCCGCTCTTGCTTTTTGCAATGCCTGCAGTGTCTTATACGCCACCGTAAAAGCTACCAGTGTCTTAGTCAGCGACAGCAGATTTTCTTTGTTTTCCGCTATATATTTAGCAGTTGATGCCAATCCCTCTAAAATCGGCGGCAATACTTCTTTCGCTACCGGCGCAAGTATAGCCCCACCTGCAATAGCAAGCTGTCCGAGCTGTGCCTGCACTACATCAAGCTCTACGCTTATTTCATGCATCTGCTTTGCGTCAAGTCCTAAGCCCTTGATTTTTGCCGCATTTTCTGATGCTTCATTATAGTTTTGCAGGGTTTTAACAAGCGTCAGACCACGGGCGCCCAGTGTATTCATGATAAATTCCTGAGCATATCCCGCCTGTGACGCTTTTTGATAACCTGCCGCCAGTTGCGCGAGCTGGTCGTTAAGCGGCAACAGTTTACCATTCTGATCTGTCAGAGTAACACCTACGGCACTCAAGACGGCTCTTGTTTTTTCTGCCGCCTCTCCGCTGCCTTTGATTGTTGAGTCGAGACGCATAAATGCTTTCCCTGCAAGTTCGCTGTCACCGCCGGTTAGCTTGAGTATTCTTGAGAATTTAGCAGCTTCAGCGTTAGTTATTTGCAGCCTTTGTGCGAGTTCGTATGTTCTGTTTCCCGCCTCAACGGCTCCTTTTATCAGGTTCGTCAGTCCGAATCCCGATGCGGCCAGTGCCGCCATTCCGCCGAACTTACCAATTAGCGTTTCAAGACTTCCCGTGGTTCCTTCCAGTGCAGACTGCATGTCTCTTACTGGATTAACTTTAAACGCTGTCTTGACAGTCCCCGGTACTTTATTTAATTCTTTTTGCAGTCCTGACGAATCCGCGCCAATCTTAAGCTGTAAATCAGAAATAGTAGACATTTATGCACCTCCCTCCAAATTGAATACTTTTTTCAAATATTCCATTTCTTTTTTTGCATTTTTCACTTTATCTTCTTCCGTAATCCATAACGGGTCCGCAATTTCATTCGGTTCTATCGGCTTTTTCAGCTGCGGGGACATTAGCCATGAAATGAAGTACGCCACGCGGTAATCCTGCAAGCGTCGACGTTCGTCACTCGCTTCAAGATATCTATAGAATTCAAGCGGCGTTAACCGCGGAAATTCAGACGGTTTGAAACCGATGCGGTATGCTATCGGTTCTGCATACCGCATCCAGTCTTCAAATGTCTTTATCGGCGATTCTTCTTTTTCATCGGCGCCTCTTTTTTCGGCGTCCCCTGTGTAAAAAGTCCGGATTCAACCACCGCATCTACGATGTATTTTGCGAGTTCTCCGATGTTTCCGCCATTTTCACAGTACATATCCACGAAATCATAAGCATCGAAATTCTTCGGCTGGTTTAAAAGTCCGGCCCGCAAGCCGGAAATGATAAAGTGTATTGTAGCACTCTGTACCATTCCGACTGCACCGTTAACAAGCACGGAACTTATAACTGAAAAGAGAGACGTTCCGAGATACTGCTCAAATCTCTCAAGGCTTCTTACTGTATATAGCAGCTGATACCTTGACTCTCCTATTTTGATTTCTACCGATTTACGCATAATTAGCCTCCAGTAACATCATCTGCGGCAATTTCAGAAATCGGTCCTTTTCCGTTTAACGTGGCAGCAACGGTAGCCACCCCGTCGTGGGATACGTCCTTTGTAAAATCGGAAATGGTAACCCATCCGGTCTGGCATGTCTTATCCGGATATGCGATTTTTACATGAATCGGTATGTCGTGATGGAATGCGTATTCCATAATTGACAGTGCCGCGTCATCCATTACAAGCAAGCCTGTATAGCTGATACTCCAGGATTTCGGACCCGCGAGCGTTTCTCCCCACCCTCCGGAAGTCTTATGAGATCCATCAATAGAATCTGCTTTGTATTCTACGGGGGAGTTTCTCTGTCCTCCGACAAGTACCCATGTCGGCTTTTTCCCCGTAGTTGTTGCCTTGTCTATATACAGCAAGGTATCTTTTCCCGCTGTAGCCATAGATGTCCCCTCATATATTGGGAGTTTTTTAAGTTCTTCTGCTGATAATTTAGCCATTTTTATACCTCTTTCTTGTTAAAATTCTGAATAGTAAATAATATTGTTACTGTGCCGTGATAGCCTGTTGATACCTCCGGAAAGTCCTCTACCAGATCAATTTGTGTACTATTAATCCGATATTGAGGCAGCTCCATATCGCATCCGTAAGCAGATATCAGCGCGCATATATCGTTTAGCGTTTCATTGACTTGCTTTTTTCCATCCTCCCCTGCCCATACTTCTACATTCAAGGATGCGTCCCAGATAATCAGATCTTTATTTGATAACGGTTTGAACGTAGCCGCGCCTAAGGTGATATAAGGAAGTTTTGCACCCTTAGGAACTGAGCCGTGAATCGGTATCGTTTGACCTTCTTTCAGCAATTTAAAAACCGCCATCCTGAGAACGGTTGACGGTACGTCTCTGATAAGTCTCATTGAAATATTTTCTCCATTTCATTTTCAATCTTGCCCCGTTCCTGCATCATTGCCGGCCGCATAAACGGACGCTTCGGCATCTTCCCTGTGCGAATAACTCCGCTTACGAATTTATCGTTTATTCGCATGGCTTTTTTGCCTTTTCTCGGATCGTTGGATGTTATACGTTCAACTGTCCCGAATTCTACGAGATGCGAATGCGGGGCGTCGCTCTTCACTATTCCCTGCGGCTTTTCTCGTTCCATTTCGGAATGGATTCCTGCTTTCAGGCTTCCGGTAGGCCCCATCGGCGCTTTTATAATAGCCGCTTTCATAACTGCTATCGTTCCTTTCGCAATGACATTCCTGATTTTCCCTTGCGTTTCCTTATCGTAGCGTTTGATGTCGTTAGCCGCTTTTTTGACTACCTCTCCTGAAAACATCTTGATATCGATTCCGCACCTGCTCATGTTTCTACCGCCTCTGTTGTTAATACGTAAACGGCAGGATCCGAACGATCTACGTCTATTACCTTATACGTCCGTCCGTTTTCTTCAACATGCCATCCTTTTTCGATTTCTCTTGGCCGTATTCTTATCCCTTGCGTTATCAAGACAGCCGTGCCGTCTCCTATAATCGCGCTTGGGGTAATACGTTGTTTCAAGAATTCCGCCCACACGGATCCGACATTTTTCCATTCGATAACGGAGCCAAATCCTACATCCTCACCGATAATAGGCTTTTTAAGCGCTATCCTGTGGCGCATCTTCCCGATATTCATACTTTACGCTCCGGTTTTCTTCGTGCGCCTGACAGTCTTTCTCGTTGTCTTTGGTTTTTCCTTTAGTGTTTCCTCCGGCTCTTCATCTTCCTGATCTACTTCCTGATCTACTTCTTCATTCTGATTGTCCGCAGAATCATCTTCCGCGTCTTCATCCTGTTCAAGTACTTCTACATATCCGCCGGAAATGTAGGCAGTTAATTCTTCCGCTGTTCCGTCGTACGTCTCGCCGACATCAACGATTGTTCCGTTTATAATAATTTTCTCCAGTGCTTTTATCAGCATGTCATTCACCTCTCGTTTCTAATTGCAGTAGTTGTGCAGTAATTGTGAACGGTAATTCTGCCCCCTGTCCTACTGCGTTTCTGTTTTCGTACCAGTACCCTACGATCATATGCATACAAAGGATAGATTGGGCGTCAGTCTCTTTGACTTCGACGCCCGTCCCCTGCAAAATAAACGTTTTAGCGGTATCGATGAGTGTCCGGATGACCTCGTCTTCCTGGTTTCCGTCAACTCGGAGATACGCTTTAACGCCATCCAGAATGCTCATAATACCTCCTTCTTATGCAAGCGTTAGCTCGCCGTATACGGCTGCGGCGCTGTCAAACGCTTTAACGTCAAGCCTTGTAATTGCTTTAATGTCGTAAGAATCGCGAATAAATGAGTTCCCGCCGATACCCGTGCCTTCGAGTGTAATAAGCTGGCGGTCAAAGAGTACGATTGCATCCGCCAGAGACCCGACAATAATCGGCGCAACTTTCTTTGGGGATGTCACAGTCGGCAAGTACTTGTTGCTGACAACGGTAACCGGATGGGCAAACAGCAGTTTTTGCGTCGGATTAAGCGGATTCGGCTGAAGCAGGTAACGCCCTTCGGAGTCTTTCAACTTGTCTAAGAAGTTAAATCCGTCCTGATTAGTAACAATGCCGGACACCAAAGAAATCGCCGGGTCAAGATCCACATTCAGAATATCTTTCAAGCTGTCTACATTAGCAACGGGCTTCTTTGCCAGTGTTTTCATGATTGCAATGATCAGGCTATTTCTTGTGACCACATCTTTCTTAGCAAACCACGCACTCACATAAGAAATGAGATTCTGGTCTGTGTCAGACAACATCTCTTTTGAAATCGGAAGAATGCCTGCATATTTTTTGATCGCGTATGCGATTTTTTCAAATTTCGGACCGTCGATTTCTTTGATTGTTGCCATTTCATCAACGCTTTCAAGCGGCGTCATTTCTGCCCATTTTTCCATAACGCGGGAGCCGGTCATAGTAGTTGTAGGCGTAATCGTGACAAGCTGGTCCAGCGGATTCAGCGCTCTCTTGAGTTCGTTGATTTTAGTTGAGATGTCCTGCGGAACGATAAGCCCGCCGTCGGCGTCAACTCCCGCTTTCATGCCCGCCCTGGCTTCTTTCAACACTTCGGCTTCCGCGTCCGTCGGCATCTGGCGCTTAATCTCTTTCACAAGCCCGCTGAACATAAGATCTCTTTTTTCTTCGTCAGTGATTTCAGCCGCGCGTGCCGCCGGGGGAACTGTCGCCGGAACATCTGCCAGCGTTTGTTCAATCTCCAGCTGCCTTTTGAGTTCTCTTAATTCAGCTGTTTTACTTTCCGCTTCGTCAAGTTTTTTATCTGCCATTAACGCGCGGATTTCTTCGGTTACTTTTGCCATCCTCTGTCGCAATTCTCTTTCTTTTTCTGTCATTTCTTTTACCTCCATTTAAAAAACCGCCATTTGGCGGTAAATTACTGATTCAACAATTCAAGCTCTATGTTGAGCATTCGCTTTCGGATATTTGCCTGCTCTTCTTTTAGTGAATTAACATACGCTTCTTTCGATTCTTGCATTGATCTCTGTACTGCTTGTGCTTCGGTGTCCGGGTATGCCGGAGTCGTTACAATAGAAACGTCCCATAATCGCTCGATATGCTTAACCGCCCGGTGGTACATTTCTTTTTCACTCTCATATGACCAGTCTGCACCGTTCTCTGCCAGCGTAAATGCAAAAGAACACTGATTGACAACGCCTGCGGCCATATTAGTCATTAAGTCTTTAGCGTAAGCCGTATCGGTCGGAATCAAGCTAAACCGCAACCCCGTATCATCTACCGACAATTCCATGTGTCCCGGTCCTTCGCGGACGGTATTTCTTGCCAGCGGATAGTTCGGATCGTGATTAATCAGCGCTACGACGTTAGACATGTCCGTTTTATCAAGACACCCGCGCTCTAAGATTTCATCAACGCCTCCGAAGTCTTCCGACCGTTTTCCGAACTTGAGAGCATACCCCTCCAATACAATGGTTTTACCGTCGTCCAGTGTCCGAATTTCAAACTGCGTCTGATTGATTCTTCTTTCCCTTTTCCCCATTATCATCACCTCCTTTCAGTGTTCCGCTCTTCGCTTTTGCTAATTGCAAATCTTTCAGAACGGTAATGTCTGTATAATTGAGCGAGGCGAGATGAATATCACCAACGTCGCCTATACATTCCATTTCTTCCATGTCACGGATCTCATTAAGCGTATAAATACCGGCATAGAGCATGTCTTTGTAGTATTCAGCCCTTGCTTTACTATCGCCTCTGAGTTCAGCCGCGGCGTTGAATTTCACATAATAGTTTTCTCTTTCTGGTTCAGTAAACAGTTTATAGTTGATTTCCTGTTCCCATGATGTAAAGATCGGAAGAAGCGTTGTTTTGATGTAGTCAAGGCTCATTGCTTCGGCGTTAGCATACGTCGCACGATCCAGCTGTGCCAGTTTATGCGGCGGTATTCTGTACACCTTGGCGACTTCGTTAATCCCGAATTTCTGTGTTTCGATGAACTGCGCCTGATCAAGCTGCATGCCAAGCGACTTATACTCCATCCCCAGATCAAGAACAGCTACACGCCCGGCATTATCTATACCGCCGTTGATTTTTTCCCATTCTTGACGGAGTTTCTTTTTCGCTTCCGGATTGATCTTCGACGCTGCTTGCAACACGCCGTGCGTCATTGTTCCATTTTTGTAAAATTGGCTCTGAAATTTCTTGATTGCATTTTGGCTGTCCAGCTCGTCAATCAGCGTCCGCCATTTCGGCACGCCGATGAGCCCGTCTTTTGACATTTCATAAAAATGCAAGACATCATGCGGCTGTAGATGGTACATCGCCCCTTTTGCATCGCTTGTCGTATATGTCAGCGTTCCAGTGACCACGTTTAATCGGATCGTCGTTTTTGTCGGGTCAAGCGGCCATAATGACTTCGGATACCCGTCTGTCCCCCATTCTATATAAGCGATAGCGTTTCCGTAAAATCCCATGTGATATTGCAGCGTTCGTTTGAACGCAAGCGGTGTCATAAGCGGATTCGGTCGTTTATACAGCAGTTTAGCGACAGGATGTTTCATCCCTTCCGTCTTTTTCCCGCCGGTCCTGAATGTGTGGATCGGCAGTTTACCGATGTCGTCAGCCAAAATGTTGACGCACGTATAAATGTTGCTGTTTTTACTTGCCGTTGCCGCCGTTACGCCGTCACCGTTAATGGCGGATATGAGCCAGTCTGCAGGGCTAAGCAGTGTACCCGAGTCCGTCGGGTTTGAAAAAAGCTGTCTTAAAAGCATTATTTACCACCGCCTCTCTGCGCTTTGGCAAAAATAAATGCCAAAATCAGGCACTCTATAGCCGCGGTATATACCGCGACCACGGGAGATATCAATACACCGCCGGCAATCATTAGAATGCACCCGACGAACAGAAAAATGTCGTCAATCACATACAATATCTTTTTCACATGTCCTCCTTTATAAGCTGAAATCGTCGCTCAAAATATAATCACTCATATCATCTTCTTCGGTAATCCGCGCACGTGTAAACGCATTGATTACCGACGCTATCGGGTCAATTCTGTTTGTTGATTTTTCTTTGTCAAGCATGATGTTTTCGTTTTGGTCTTTTTTTGTGACCGCGTTACTGATTGACCAGTCAAGCAGCGGATTTTCAAAATGCAAAATGTTTCCCTGATACGCATTTTCTCTAAATGATTTTGTCGGTTCGGATAAAGTCATCATGCCCTGCCGGACTTCGACACATGTATACTCCAGTTTTTCAAGTTCCTGCGCATAATAAGTTGCGTTATACGGGTCATAGCAGATTTCTTTAATGTTCAGTCCCAGCTCTTCCGCCGTTTCCACCATCCACTTTGTCATGTATCGATAATCGACTACTTCTCCAGAATTGACCGTCAGCCAGCCACCGCGGGCGTAGTAATCATACGGCACTCTGTCTGTTTTTATCTTTCTCTGCAGCGTTTCTTCCGGAATGAAGCTGTGACCGAGGACAATATACTTCGTCACATCCTTTTTGACCGGAATAACCAGTCCGATGGACGTCAAATCGACTTTACTTGATAAGTCCATACCAACATATGCATCCAGTCCGTATAGGTCGTAGCTTTCTATCCGCCCCCTGGTGTTCCATTTCCCCATGTCCATATACGAGGCTCCGGACTGCTGATTCCATATGTTCATGTTTTTCGTGAGAAATGATGACATTTTTTCTGGTGTCTCAACTGCCACTTTCAACGCGCTCCTTATATTCGCAATGCCCTCCGGATATGTCGCCACAATCGGGTTTGCTTTTATCCAGCATTTTTCGTTTTTAACATCATCAATTAGGTTTCCTTCTTTATCTTTGTCCAGCTCATTGACCATACAGAAATAGTCCGGTACGTCATAATCAATGTCCGGATTGAGGATCTTTTCTACCAGCGGATATTCTACTCTGTAACACGGTCCCCCGAAGTTCGTCCCCGCGGTAGTGATGATAAACAGCAGCGGCTGTTTTCTGGCCATCATACCGGTGTCTATGACATCTAATATTTCGGACGTCGGATGCGCGTGATACTCGTCAATCAGACCGCACTGCGGATTGAGACCGTCCCCGGTCTTCCCGTCATCTTTTGACAGCGCCCGGATAATCGAATCGCTTTTCAAGTGTCGGATGGTACCATAACTTTCTTTCCACTTTCCTTTCATCTCCGGCCATCGCCTAAGCATTGCCAGAATTTCATTGTAGATGATTTTTGACTGGATGCTTTTCGTAGCCCCAATGTAGACTTCTGACATCGGCTCCCCCATGGCCATCATTTCATAGTCACCGACTATGGCGAGTGATTGTGATTTCGCATTTTTCCTCCCAACCTGCCAATACGCTTTTTTAAAACGCCGGAGCCCCGTATCTTTATTGACCCATCCGTAGATATTTCCGAAAATAAACCGCCGGATAGGCTCAAAAATAATGGGCTGCCCAGCTAAGATTCCTTTTGTGTGCTTATGCATCGCGGCCCATGCAAAGAATCTCTCTGCTCTTTTTTCATCAAATACATACGGAAATTTCTTCGTCCCCGCCATTTCTATATCCCGCAAAAAACGCATACATGCCCAGCGATGTTTTTGGCATATATGCGTTTTGTCTTTTATACATTTCCTGCTGTACCTGATAATCTCTTGTTTCAGTGTCATACATCAAAACCTCTTTTACTTAGCGGGTCTTCCTCTTTCTTTTCAGGCTCTTTCGGTACATTCTTCACTTTTGCAAGCGGGGAAAGGAATAGTCTGTCTTCCATCTGTACAAGTGCTGACATTTTCGCATTTATGGCTTTGTCCATTGCCATGATGCCGCCGGTAGATAAAATGTACTCTATCTTCTCGTAGAGCTTTGCGGCTTTTCGTTGACTGTATTCTGCTTCAAGAATTTCCTGTGTTGCAGTCGTTTCTTCACCTGTTAATTCTATTCGAGCAATCTTGTCCCGGCGTTCTATTAAATCTATGTACTGCGCAAACGCCATGCAGTACCTCGCAATCACTCCGATGTCCGCCGATGAAACGAATTTGAAACCGGTGTAAAGTTTCTTGATTTCTTTCCATTTTTTGTATGCTTCTTTATTCGTTTTTACATAAACCGGGCATACTAATTTCTGTTCTCCGAGATGTATTTCTGATTTTTTTCTGTGTTCAATTTCAGCTTTCGTCAGGTGACTCGGATTGCCTGAAACTATATGTAAATCAATAGGTTTTGCTGGACGCCCGGACATGTTATCCCTCCTTTCTTTTTAATGTTGCCATTTTCGCATAATTGACATTTCAACGCATGCGTTTAATGTAAGGTCCATTTCCCGAATTTTTTTCACAAAAGAGGAGGCGCACGGTACTGTCGCACCCGGTCAAAACATTTTTGCCCCGGGGGTAGTCTGTCAAGCTTTAATTTTATTTCCAAATCCGCCGTTTTCTCTCGCTGTTTTCTTGTCGTGACATCTCTTGTTCATTGCCTGCCAGTTGCTTTCATCCCAAAAAAGATCTTGATTGCCTCTGTGAGGAATGATATGGTCAACAACATTAGCCGGCAGCGGATGCCTAGATGCTTTACACTCCGGGCACTCGCAGAACGGATGTTGCGTTAAAAATGCTTTTCGTGCTTTCATCCATTTGTAATTGTATCCTCGTTTTGACGGTGACCCCCGTTCAAACTCTTTCGGATTTCTTATGTGCAGTTGTTTATGTTTATCGCAATAGTTTTCTCTCGTTAATGCGCGGCATCCGGGATGTCCGCATTCTCGCAATGCTCTTCTCATATTGCCCCCATCAGGCAGTTGTACACCGCCGGAAATACAAAAGCCGCCCATTTCTGAACGGCTGCAAGGCATTTTTTATTGTGCTTTGATTAAATCTTTCCATAAACCCGTTCCATCCCCGCACGGGTTACAAGCCAGATGTGCCCCGACTTGCGGCACTCTTCGCTCGTAAACCGCGGTGGATACCCTCTTTGACCGGAACACGCCTGTTTTATTGTTACAACAGGTATGTTCCACAATTCTGCCGCTTCTGCTGTTGTCATAACCTTTTCAATTAATTTCATTACATCCCAGCCGCCTTCACTAATGCCATCAACGAAACAAGCAATGCTATAACAGAAATCCATAATGTTAATTTTTGCATAGCTTTTGCGAATATGATATATTATAAATGAACCACCCAGAGGGTGGAGGGTGGGTGTTCCACCCTCTTCGGTCATTGAGCCTTGTAAAGTAATATAATCGCTGTTATCAAATTGATTATTGCTGTTACAAGGCTTATTTTATTATTCATATCCGCATTCTCACCTCCTTTCTGTATTTATCATACATCTTTTCTTATGTATTGTCAAGCGTTTTTATATTTTTTTTTACAAACAAAAAGCACGCGCCAATCCCTGACGTGTGCTTTTTGCGGAAAGGAGGTTCATCCTTAAATTTCCCTTTACCATAATAACACGTCTTATAGTGAATTATAATGAATTTTAGTGAACTCTTTTTCTAAAATTTGCAAAGATCTTCCGTGCAGCTTATAAACCCACCTGATCGTGTAATTCATATCCACTGCTATCTGCTCCCACGACTGAATCAAAATGTAGTACCTGTACAATACACATCTGCCGCTCTCATCGTCTACCTTGTCAATCAATGCTTTAGCCTGATCTCGTTTATCGATCAACTCGTCCCATGCGGCATTTACTTTTTCAATTTGTGAATCCAGTTTATCGACAATCTCATCAAGAGTAACTAAGTGATTCGACTGTATCTTGTCACCAAGCTTCGGACTTGAGATATTATACGCTCTGCGCCTCAAGTCTTCCAATTCCTGCTCGTATGCACGCAGCAAGCTGTCTTGTTCCCTGACCGACCTCAAAAACTCTTTAACCGTCATTTTTCCTCCTGCCTGCCGCGGCGCACAACGCTACTGTTACGACACCGACGATAGAACCAATCCAAGCACCAATTACGAAAATCAAAATCTCTGTCATTGTTGCCTCCTATACTTATCTACTCTGGCTTTCAAGCTATCCATTACGTACTGCTGCGCCGCATCTTTCATGAGTAACGCCCTAGCCAAATCCTCATCACGAGTACCCTCACAGATCAACTGATGAACAATGACTCTATTTTTTTGACCTTGCCTATGTAA
>NZ_CALHGC010000069.1 GCF_938029485.1 uncultured Treponema sp.
TATTAAACTCTCCGCACGAATCAAAAACAATCGACCTCTTGACACTTGCAAAAAAATAACTGAAAATAAGCCGGTATTCAAGTAAAATACCAACTTAGAATAAAGGAAGGGGGTCGTTTACCATGCGGCACAAATTATTGATACTATCACTGGCTTTAGGACTGCTTACCACTCCGTTTATCTGCGCACAAAACAAAGAGACTGCAAAGAAAAACGATAAAAACAGCGAATCCGACAGTATGATAACCGTCGAACAGGCATACCTCAATTCGATTGAAGGCGTTATGATTAACGAAATGGTTGCCGCCGAAGGGCGCGATTCAAAACGCGTTGCTTTACAGTACATCGAAGAGGCATTAAATGCAGGGCGTAAATCGGAAGAAATTCAGACGGCGCTCAGTACATTGGCAACCGAGGGACTTTCATCCGTAGTGAGAGAAGACGGTAGAGTGGTAAATAATTATCCGGAAATAAGACTCCGCGCATGTGAGCTGCTCGGACAAATGGGAACCGACAAAGCGAAAGATACATTGGTTACGGTTATGTACACCGATAACGAACCGGCAGTTATTACAGCCGCGGTAAAGTCTCTCGGCGAAATCGGCAAAAACGACAACGACGAAGTATTTAACATGATCAACTGGATTGCCCGCAAATTCGACACGGTTAATCCGACAAGTTCGCTTGCGCTTGAAATCTTAAACACCTTCGAAAAAATATCCGGTTCTGTTACTAATAAAAAAGATATGTTTGAAACAGTTATGCGTATTGCGAACAACTACAGTTATGTAACGCCCGTTAGAACAAGAGCCTACGAAGTAATGCGAAGCATTTCAAACTCAAATAGCGACCAAAACAAAAAATAAGTAACCCATAAACGGTAATTAGCTGTAAAAAAGCGTTGTAAAATGATGTTTACAACGCTTTTTTATTTGTCAACCTCTAAAAACCGCAAACCTATCGGCTTGTTCTGTAAGGAAATGCTTTATCATATCCGTTAAAACGGATTGCAAATCAGCTGCGGGAGCATCGGACTCCGTTCCTGTAGCTTGCTTATTTAGCTTCAATAAAGTCTATTTCAATTCCATTGGGATCCACGGCTGTTAATATTTTTTTACCGTCTTTTACCGTTCGGGGCTGCATAATAATGCGAACATCCTTAGAGCGGAGATATTTTTCAGTCTCACCGATCTGATTCACGGTAAAAGTAAGTGAAATAGAATTTTCTTTTTTTACCTTTGAATGATCGCTATGGATAAGTTCCAATCGGCCGTTCGACTTAGGATCATATAAAAAAGCAATCTGCTTGCCGGGTGCAGCAGACATCATAGACTCAAAAGTGAGTCCAAGCACTTTCTCATAAAACTGCAATGATTTTTCCATATTGTCGGTTCTAATAACCACACTGTTCATCTGCATCTGTTACTCCTTAGCAAATAGCGGTATTCCGGCATCTGCGATGCTTATAGTATAACCGACAATATATAATTTTGCAAAAGAAAAACTATTTACAATACAAGACCTTGCATTAAGCAAGGGTTTTCCGTACAATCGCGGGCAAGGAGTTTTTATGAGACGTGGTATCCCCTTATGCTTATTGA
>NZ_CALHGC010000070.1 GCF_938029485.1 uncultured Treponema sp.
CAAACACGCCGTAACCTTCGGCGTAGACGGCGGCAACGGTACGATCAAAGCGACGGTCGGCGGTACCGAAATCAATTCGGGCGATATGGTGGAACAGGGCAAAATCGTCGAGTTTACCGCAACACCGGACAACCCCGCAACGCACAACGTTGACTTTTGGTCGATAGACGCAGGTACCTTTGAAGAAGGAACCGGAGGAAGCGGCAGTACGATTGCAAAGGTAAAAGTAGTGCAGCCGGTAAACGTAACGGTGAAGTTTAAGCTTAAAAGCGCGCCGCCGACAAAGTACACGATAACCTTCGGCGTAAGCGGCACGGGCGGCACGCTCAAAGCGACAGTCGACGGCAGTGAAATCCATTCGCCTGCGCAAGTGGAAAAGAATAAAAGGATTGACTTTACCGCAGAAGCCGCTCTCGGTTACGCGGTGGAAAAATGGACGGACGGCGGAACGCCCATCGCCGCGGCGGGAACAAACACAACCTACAATCACACCGTAAACGCGGATGCAAACATCGCCGTGCACTTTAAAACCGCCCCCGTCGACGTCTACGTTACCGGAACAAGCGGCGGCAAAGCCTATGTGTGGAAAAACGGCGCGCCTACACAACTGAGCGCACACGAAGCTGCCCCCGACAAAGTAGCGCCGTACGCAGTGCATGCGCAGGTAAAGGACGTGTATATTGTGGGTGAGGAAATTGCCGATGGCGTTAGCCAGCCGCTCGTGTGGAAAAAGGACGGCAGTCTGCACTGGATCAGCAAGTACCAGTGGTCTGATGCGTATGACATCACCTTTTATAAGGGAAAAACCTTTGTTGCGGGCAAAATGTATGACTTCACCGATGAAGGTGCAAGCATTACCGACATCAGCGACCCCGAAAACCCTACCGTAACCTTTTTATGTAAAAAAACGCCCCAGATGAGCGCGCACGCCCGTGCGCTGTGCGCCGGCACCGGCAAGTTGTATGCGGCAGGCCATAGACGTGACAACGATACCCTGAAAGATACCGTCTTTTTATGGACAAAACCCGATGCGGGCACGGTGAGCGAATTGGAATTGGGGCTTGTAGGCACTTATACCGACATTCCCTACGGCGTATGTACGGCGGGCTCTTCGGTCTATGTTGCCGCAAGAAAGTTATGGAAAGTAGACGATGCGACCGTTACCCCGATTACCGTTCCCGAAGCCAACGGGGTCTATGCCCTGTGCGTGTGTAACGGCACCGTCTATGCCGCAGGACAGACGAACGGTAAAGCTGCCGTATGGAAAATCGAAGGGATAAATGCGTCGCTTCACAAAAAGCTTTCAACCGTTTATAGCGCTTCTCTTGCGCTGTGCGCCGGCCGCGATGACTTGTATGCCGCAGGTTTTTATAGGGACACCGATAACAAAGAGAAACCCGTGTGGTGGCACATTGCGGCAGACCTTGCCGTTACCGAACACAAACTCGGCACCGCCGAAGGCGAAGCGCTCGGTATTTGCGTTGCACCACAGTAATTCCTTTAAGGGGCTGTCCAAGAAGTTATTGCCAACAGCAGTAAGGACAGCCTTTTTTTGTGAAAGGTTCGATTTTCGATTTTTTTGAACGTCGTTTTTTTGTTTTACGCGTTCATCATTCGGGCAAGCTGCTTAAAGTCATATCCAATCATCAATAAGCCCCATTCGGTTCCCACTTTTTCATTCCCACGAAGATAAAATCTCCTAAAGTGTAAATTGCCTTTTATCTGTCCAAAGACCGTTTCACATTCAGTTGAACGTTTTTTCATAAGTCGTTTGTATTCATCAGTCGAAAGAAGTTCCTTTACTTTTGCTTTCTGTTCAAGCCAGTGTTCGTTTCTCTGAACCATACGGCCGTATTCAGATTTTGTACACAGTGCTCGGAATGGACATCCTTCGCAATTATCACACCGGTAGACTTCATAAGTTTGCATATAGCCCGATTCATTTTTCTTCGTTACGGTCTTTTTGTAGGGGACCGGATTTCCACACGGGCAGGTATACTCTTTCTGTTCTGCGTCATACTTCCAGTTTTCAGCATTAAAGATTTTCTTCTTGAAACTCCTCTTTGTTTCTTTTTCATAACTTGGGTATTTTACAATTCCTGTAATTTCTTTTTCTTCAAGATAATCATAATTCTCCTCGCTCCCATAACCGGCATCTGCAATAACTGTTTTAAATGTACATTTTAATCGATTCTGAACATTTTCAAGATGAGGGATAAAGGTTCTTGTGTCCGTTGGATTTGGAAAAACATCATAACCTATGACAAAATTGTTCTCCGTCCCGACCTGGATGTTGTAGCCGGGCTTGAGCTGCCCGTTGAGCATATGATCTTCTTTCATTCGCATGAAAGTTGCCTCTTCATCTGTTTTTGAGTAACTGTTTCTGCCCTTGAAGGTCGCCTTTGCCTTTTCGTACTTTGTTTTGCGTGGAAGGTAATCAGTTTCAATCTGCCGTTTTGCCTTTTTCAGTTTTTTTTTACGTCTTTTGATTCTTCAGCATCAAGGTTATTTATTTCGGCAAGTCTCTGTTTGATTTTTTCGGCTGCTTCCTTTATATCTTCGCTTGTTACAGGATCATCAGTTCCTGTTTCTGCAAAATCCTTATCCCCGTAAACTTGATCTTCTTTACGAGTGATTTCTTCTACATCATTCAGAAATACCTTGAGCTTCTCATCGAGCTTTTTCTCGTTTTTCTCAACAGCCTTTTTCCAGACAAAGGTGTATTTATTTGCAGCACTTTCGATTTTTGTTCCGTCTACAAAATATTTCTCAAGACTGACATAGCCTTTTTTATTCAGGAGCTGTACCGTCGCAATAAAGATTTCTTCGATTGAGTCTTTTAATTTTTCACTTCGGAATTTATTAATTGTCCGGAAGTCCGGTTTCTGAAATCCTGTCAGCCACATTACCTGTACATTTTCACGGCACTGCTTTGCAATCTGCCGTGAAGAATAGGTTCTTGTCATGTAGCAGTAAATCAATACCTTCACAAGCATCACAGGATTATAACGGCTTGCTCCGCCTCCTTTCGTATATTTTGCAAATACTTCTTCTATCCCAAGCTCGTCTACTGTTTTACTAACAATTCTTACAAAATGATTTTCCGGTACAAGTTCATCCAGGCTCGGTGGCAAAAGCCACTGTTCATGCTGATTGTACGGCTTGAATGTGATTTTATCGCTTACTCCTCTGCTCATACTTAAATTTTAGCACAGAACAAATCTTTTGTCTTTAAAAATAATCAGGGCTGTCCTTTCTTTTTGGACAGCCCCTATGTTGTTCTCATAAGGTGGTTGCAGTCGGCTTTAATACCCTTTGTTACGACGC
>NZ_CALHGC010000071.1 GCF_938029485.1 uncultured Treponema sp.
GTTGAGGTTTTGAAAGGATGGAAATCGCTGAGATTTTCCGCTTATTTTCTGCAATAATGCGGCGTTGTTCTTCATTATATGCGGTAATTTCCCGTTCAAGCGCATTATATGACCACGACTGACGGACGGTCAGTAAGAGAAAGCAGGGAATACTTACGGTTAATATGATGGCTATGATGTATTTCATACCGGCGATGACCTCCTCAAAGAGAGCTTCTTTACGACACGGAGCCGTGCGCTGCGAGATGGCGCATTAGCGGCTGTCTCTTCGGCAGAGGGGCCGACCGGTTTTTTCGTAAGTAAAGCTGCACGGGGCACGCCTCCACATGTACATATCGGCATTTCAGGCGGGCAAATACAGCTTTTTGCAAGGTCTCTAAAAAAAAGTTTGACAATGCGGTCTTCCAGTGAGTGAAAGGAGATAACGCCCATTTTGCCCCCTTCCGCGAGGCATACAAAGGCTTTTTCCAATAGGCGCGGCAGCCGGTCAAGCTCGCTGTTGACCGCAATCCGTAAAGCTTGGAACGTCTTGGTTGCAGGGTGTATGGGGCCGTGCCTAAAACGGGCGGGAACCGCATGAAATACGGTCTCGCTTAACTGCCGCGCTTCCGTAAAGGGGCGCTTTTCCCGTTCCGCAACGATAGCGCGGGCAATCGGCCGCGAAAAACGTTCTTCCGCATAGCGGTACAGTAAATCCGCAAGTTTTTTTTCGCTGTAGGTGTTTACAATATCGGCGGCTGTTAGTGATTCATCCGGATTGATACGCATATCCAGCGGTTCGCTGCCGCTGAATGAAAAGCCGCGTTTTGATTCTATATAATGGAAAAGAGAAATACCGAGATCAAATAAGATGAGCGAAGGCGCAGGCATATCGTGAGGATAGTGCTCAAAAAAAGCATCCGACCAACCTAAGAAAAACTGCATACGGCTGCCGAATGGGGTAAGCCGTGCCTTTGCTTTTGCTTGAATGACCGGGTCGGCATCGATACCGATAACCTTTAACTGGGGGAAATGGGTGAGAAACGCCTCACTGTGGCCGCCTTCGCCTAATGTTCCATCGATAAGAAGCGGGTCGGATGTTTCCGGGGCAAGCAGCTGCAGGCATTCTTGTAATAAAACCGGTGTGTGTATAAAGTTCATACATATTAAAAACGAATAAGCCCCAAGTCTTCGCTTGCTTGATGGAAATCCGCCTCGCTTCCCTCCAGATAAGCCCGATATTCATCCGCATTCCACAATTCGAGATAACGGTTGATGCCCAATAGTACGCAGTCTTTTTCGAGCTGCGCGTATTCACGTAAACTTTGGGGTATTGAAACACGTCCCGCCTTATCGATGTCTATTTCCTGTGCCGGAGCGATAAGTCTGCGTAGGACAAGACGGGAGTTTGCTTGAAACAACGAAGCGGATTGCATAACTTTTTCCGATAGCAATGCCCATTCTTCAGGCGGAAATATCCATAGACAGCGGTCAATCCCTCGGGTAATCACAATTTGAGAACCCTGCAGTAAACAGCGCAATTTTGCAGGAAACATAATACGTCCCTTTTCATCAAGCGTATTATTATACTCTCCCGAAAATGCACTTTTTTCCACTTTTACCTACTTCCCTCCACTTTTCCCCATTTGCTTTCATTTTACCGGTAATATGATAAATGTCAATGCTTTTTTGCCGATATTATGGGGCAAATATATCGGAGATTTTTTGAATATCTCCGAGTCTCCGGGATTCGGCGTTTTTTATCTACGCAATTCGATGCGGTTTCTCCGTAAAATATTGCGGTTCCTTCTCTTTTTTATTATAATAGGCGGTCAAAAAATTAAGGAAACACCGGTTAATCGGAATGCGAACCGATCGGTGTGTTCTTAACGTATCTTGTTGAATATATAAGGAATTGTTTATGTCTGCTAAGGAAATACCGATTGATGAAATTACACTGCAAATTGTCCTTTCCGTTGGAATTATCGTTATCGTTGCAAAGTATCTCGGTCTTCTTGTTAAAAAAATCGGCTTTCCGCAAGTTGCCGGAGAAATCATTGCGGGACTTGCATTGCGTTACCTGCCCTTTTTCCGTAATTTCGGCGGAGTTGAAACCAATATTATCTATGCCGAAACCAATCAATTTATCGAATATATGGCCGAAATCGGTGTTATTTTAATTATGTTCTCCGCAGGCCTTGGGACAAATTTAAAGTCGCTTGTTAAATCCGGTATAAAATCAACCGTGATTGCCGCATGCGGTGTTATCGTGCCGTTGGCTTTAGGTACGATCATGGCGTTAGGGTTCTGGGGTTTTGACGGTTTTGGGACGCCTGTATTTTATCAGGCGCTGTTTATCGGAACCATCTTAACGGCAACTTCGGTCAGTATTACCGTTGTCGCATTGAAAGAATTGGGAAAGATAAATTCGGAAGTCGGGCAAACGATAATTAGTGCGGCAATTATCGACGATGTGTTCGGCATTATCGTATTAACAATCGTGCTTGGCGCAAGCTCCGGTAAGGGTGACTATCTCGGTCTTATGATAAAAACAGGGGCATTCTTTGCCGCTTCGTTAGTGGTCGGCTACCTGATTTACCGCATCTTTAAATGGTATGATAACCGGCATCCGCATACTCACCGTATTTCAATTTACGGATTGGGAGTTGCCTTGATCTTTGCTTATTGTACCGAGCGTTTTTTCGGGATCGCCGATATTACCGGCGCGTATGTTGCGGGGGTTGTATTTTGTAACTTGCATGATGCCTCTTATATGGAAAAAAAAATAGATATCAATTCGTATATGTTTTTTAGTCCTCTCTTTTTTACTGCCATCGGACTTAAAACGGACTTAAGCGGCTTGAATATGAGTTTAATCTGGTTTTCGATAGCCTTTGTGCTTGTCGGTTGTTTGTCAAAGATAATCGGCTGCGGCGGTTCGGCATTGGCTTTGGGCTTTAAACGGCGGGAATCGCTCCAGATAGGGCTGGGGATGATGGTGCGCGGCGAGGTCGCCCTCATCGTGGCTCAAAAAGGGCTCGCCGTCGGTATGGTTAAGGCTGAATATTTTGCACCGGTCATTTTGCTTATTATTGTTTCTTCTATGATAGTGCCTATTTTACTTGGAAAAGCATTTTCAGAAAAGTAGTTGCCTCCGGCAGGAGCCGCTGCCGTTTAAAGCTTTTCCGTTCTATTGACTATCCCCTATCTTCATTGTAGACTTATTCTACTATATTCGGCGGTTTAGAATGTGTATCTAACGCCTGATAGAAGGGGACAATATGATTAGCAAGAAATTGGAAGATGCGTTAAACGAGCAGATCGGTAAAGAATTCTATTCTGCTTATCTGTATCTCGGTATGGCGGCTCATTTTGAATCGGAAGGACTAAAAGGGTTTGCCAAGTGGATGAGAGTACAAGCCGGTGAGGAACAAGGGCACGCGATGAAGATATACGACTATCTTTTTTCGGTTGATGCAAAGCCCGTGTTAAAAGCCATTAAAGAAGCGCCGGTTCATTATGCAAAATCTCCGGTAGAAGTTATTCAGGAAGTGCTCAAGCACGAACAGTTTGTAACTGCTTCAATTAACAGCCTGTATGAGCTTGCCCTTGCAGAAAAAGACTATAAAACTCAGAATTTTCTCCAGTGGTTCATTAACGAGCAGGTAGAGGAAGAAGAAAACGATCGGGATATCCTCGATACCTTCAAATATATCGACGGGAATGCCGGTTTGCTTATTCTGGATAAAGAACTCGGCAAACGGGAATAAGTCCGTACGGGAAGGATGCAGCCTGCCGTTATGCTTAAACGTTAGAAAGGAGTGTTTTTGGATACCTCATATACAATCGTATTGGAAGATCAGACAGTGTTGTCTTCTTTATGCGGCGCAAATGATGAGAATTTACAGGTTTTTGAAAGCTATTTAGGTGTTCCCGTTATCTGTCGGGGGAATGAAGTAACGGTTGTAACGTCCGATCAAACAATTTGCAAAAGGTTTCAAAAACTCATAGACACTCTTTTGGAAAGTCCCGAAATTACGTCGGACGGTTCGGCCGATTTTATTGTCTCCTGCGTCGCTAACAGTGCGCCGCAACAGGGAGCTTTTTGTCCGCAGTGTATTCATATTCCGCGCGGCATAAAATCGGTCTATCCTAAGAACAGAAAGCAGGCGGCGCTGATAGACTCCATCTATGCAAACGATATAACATTCGGACTCGGCCCTGCCGGTACGGGGAAAACCTATATTGCGGTGGCGCTTGCATTAAAAATGCTGCTGTCTCATACGGTTCGTAAACTGATTTTAACCCGTCCGGTGGTGGAAGCCGGTGAAAGTCTCGGCTTTTTACCCGGCGACCTTGTTCAAAAAATAAATCCCTATCTGCGGCCGCTGTTCGATATTATGGAAACGCTGCTGCCTGCCGATGTGCTGCGCAGTATGGAGGAATCCAATACCATCGAAGTAGCGCCGCTTGCCTATATGCGCGGACGGACACTCCACAATGCCGTTGTTATTTTGGATGAAGCGCAAAATACCACAAAAGAACAGATGAAGATGTTTTTGACGCGGATGGGCGAAGGTTCAAAATTGATTATTACCGGTGATCCGTCCCAATCGGATATCCGCGGAAGGGCGGAATCGGGACTGGTTCATGCCGTTTCTTTAATTAGTGCTATCGACGGGATTGGAACCGTTGAATTTTCTGCGGATGAAGTAGTCCGCCACTCTCTGGTACAAAAGATCATTAATGCGTATGAAAAACAATAACACCGTATTTTTAAAGGATAACGCAACTCTTGCGGAGTATAGCGGAGCCATCGAATGAAAGACGAAAACAATTCAGGATATATTAAATCGGTGCTTTTGCCGTCCATAGCGGGGCTTGCCCGTAAGATTAAAGACGGCTTTTGTGCCGAAAAAGTTTTTTCCGTTCTCTTTATTGTAAGTTTTTTTGCCGTTATCTCAGCGATGCTGTTTACGACGCTTGACCGCGGCGGCCTTGCCTATTTAGATCTTGATGAATTTCCTGTGGGGCGGGTTGCCGAGCGCGATGTTATCGCAGGCAGGGATATTTCTTATACGGATCAGGCGGCGACGGAGATTAGAAGAGCCGCCCGCTTACAGTCACTCGCTCCTATTTTTATGCAGGATATGGAGCTTGTATCCGATACGCTCAAAAAATATGATGAGTTTGTTTCATTTATGACCGCGTTGCATAACGATGCGGAGGCAACCTTTGACGCGCGTGTGCAGGAACAATATCCGGGGCTGTTTGACGTCCAAGTTTTGAAAAAATTGCAGAAGTCGGAACAATTTGACAGTATTTTAGCCGCCGCTCAAGCAATCGTCAAACAAATTATGGCGGTCGGTATTGCGGAATTTCCCGAAAAAGGACTTGAGGGTTTTAATCAAACGGAAATCACACTGGTGATGCGGCGGGGAAATAACCGCGAGTATATCAATATTCAAACGAGTGCGGTTATTAAAAAAGAAAATCTGGATTCATATATTAAAAGCGCTATACGGGCGCTCGATGCAACGCTCAATATTGATATTACGGCTGCGCTCATTCGGCCGTTTTTGCAGCCGACCGTCATTTATGATGAAAAAGAAACGGAAATGCGGGCACAGGAAGCGCTGAAGCAGGTGCAGCCGGTTATCGTAACCATTCAAAAAAATCAAAAGATTATTAAACGCGGCTTTATTATTACGGCGGAAAATTACCGGCAGCTGCAAGCCTATTCCGATTCCGGCAATTATCTTGATCTGAATAAATTTTTCGGTCTTTCCGCCTTTATCCTCTGTCTCTATATAATCGGTGTCTTTATGCTGTCGGCGCAGACAATGAGTGATCGGCTGAAAGAAAGCCGAAAGGTCTTTTTGCTGCTGCTCTCGCTTGCCGTATATCTTATCGTGCTATTTACGGCAAAGGCCTTGTCGCTCGTACAGGCGCTCGACATTATCCCGTTTATTCCCGCTGCGCTGACCGCTATGCTGGTTTCAACGCTTATTTCTACACGGGTTGCGATACGGATGGTATTTCTTGTCATGCTGATTGTGCTGACTGCAACCGGCTTTAAACTTGAACCGGCGCTTTTCGCACTGTTTTCCGGCTTATCGGCCGTATCGCTGACAAAATTAACCGGTCGGCGGATGGATTTGATTAAAACATCGTGTCAACTCGCGGTTATTCATCCGATTATTACGTTTGTGCTCTGTACGGTGTTTCCGGACTCATATAGCGACTTTGTCTTTGTACTGCTCGGCTCGGTTATCAACGGCTTTATCAGCGGTATCTTCGTGCTCGGTTTTTTGCCTATTTTGGAAGACCGGCTGAATACGCCGACCTGCTTCCGCTTGATGGAGCTTTCCGACCTTAACTCTCCGACGATGAAGCAGCTGTTGTTGACGGCTTCCGGTACCTATAACCACACGATGATGGTTGCAACATTGGCGGAAGCAGCCTGCCGCGAAATCGGGGCAGACGCGCTGTTGGCGCGGGTCGGCGCGTATTATCACGACATCGGTAAGATGGCAAACACCGAATACTTTGTCGAAAACCAAACGTCATATAACAAGCACTTGGATTTAAACCCGCGTCTTTCGGCGGCCATTA
>NZ_CALHGC010000072.1 GCF_938029485.1 uncultured Treponema sp.
TTCATTACAAGGAAAGCATCACCGAACGCTACTTTATCAACCGACTTCGGCATTCCGTCGGTGATAGGGCGGAAAGAATCCGCATCGGGGAAAATCGCTTGAAGCGCCAGCTTTGTTTTTGCTCCTTTTGCCGCAAGGATGCGGGGAGAGGTCAGCATATTAACTGCTGCGAGGGCAAGACAGGCCACAACCGTATACAGGGCCAACGTAACGGATAGTTTAATCATCTGTTTCATTTTGCACCCTCCTTGGCCGGCTTAACGGGCTTTACATATCCGTATTTCTTTTGAATCAGTCTATTCAAGAATGTAACAACCGAATTCATAATCAAAATACTGTACATAACGCCTTCCGGCATTCCGGCAAACAGACGCATCAAGGCGGTAATTAAGCCGCAGCCTGCGCCGAAAATAATCTGCCCCTTAAAGGTTACGGGAGATGTTGCATAATCGGTGGCCATAAATACGGCGCCGAACAGCAAACCGCCGCTTAACAGCGTGAGCAGCGGATCGATACCCGCAAGCGCGGTTACCGCTACAGCTGTTAGCACCATAGAAACGGGAATCTGCCATTCAATAACGCCGGTAACCAGCAGATAAACAAAACCGATAAGGATAAGCACCGCGCTGGATTCGCCGATACAGCCGCCGTGATCTCCTAAAAAGAGTTTAAGGTATACGTCGCTCGAAGAAGATAAGCCCATCTTCTCCGCGATTGCCGCCGCGGTGGAAATACCGCCTTCCGACATTTTGAGGTATGAAAGAGGCGTTGCCGTACTCACCGCGTCAAAGCCGTGATGAGGCGCAACCCACGAAGTCATCAACCGTGAAAAACTGACAAAGGCAAACGCACGTCCGGCCAACGCAGGGTTAAACGGATTGGCGCCGAGTCCGCCGAAGAATTCTTTTGCAACGACAATCGCAAAAATTGCGGAAACAACGACGATCCAGATGGGAATAAGCGGCGGCAACACAAGCGCTAACAGCAAACCGGTTACGGCAGCGGAACAATCTTTTATGCGGATGTCCCTGCCCATAGCTTTCCTGAATGCAGCTTCGGAGCCTACTGCAACACCGACCGAAACAATAATGCGGATGAGCGCCGGTACTCCGTATAAATAAATACCGTACAGCGCAAGCGGAGCAAGCGCAATCAGTACGTGTATCATTAATTTTTTAATAGTTACGGGACTTGCAATATGCGGCGCGGGGGAAAGATAAATTTCGTTTTTATCTGATTCTGCCATAGTTTATTTTCCTCCTTGCGCAGCGGCTGCCTTTGCCGCTTCTTTTTGCTTCGCTTCGCGCAAAAGCTGCTTCCCGACCTTGAACCGCTGGACAAGCTTTATGCGGGCGGGACACACATACGAACAAATACCGCACTCAACGCAGTCCATAAGTCCGCAGCGGACGGCTTCGTCAAGTTTATTCGCTTTTAAGGCACGGATCATCAGAACGGGAGACAGCTGGCAGCTGCAATGGGTTACGCATTTGCCGCATCCGATACAGGGACTTTCTTCATCAAGGTTGACTTCTTCCCTTGTTAAGAAAAGAACACCCGACGTATTCTTCTGTACGGGGAAATCCGCATTTTTCATCGCAAAGCCCATCATCGGGCCGCCCGAAATGATTTTAGTAACGCCGGGTTTTAAGCGGATTACATCGGGAATGAGATCGCCGATACAGGTACCGATCGGAGCGACCACGTTCACCGGATTTTCGCATGCTCCGCCCGAAAGCGTGAGCGGACGGTCAATAAGCGGAGCGCCTTTACGGAACGCATCGGAAATCGCTTTCATTGTTCCGACATTCTGAACGATACAGCCGATCTGGAACGGAAGTCCGCCGGAAGGAATTTCCCTACCGACAACTGCGGAGGTCAGATTTTTTTCTCCGCCCTGCGGGTATTTTGTTTTACATAATTCAACGGAAATGTCATAAGCGCCCGGGCCGACAGGGTTTGCTTTTATCTTTGCAATCGCTTTTTCAAACACCGGAACCAAGTGGGTTTTGTTATCCTCAAGCGCGATAATCCCCTTGCCGGCGCCGGTAATGTGCATGATAATCGCCATCCCGTCTACAATGATCTCGGCGGAATGATACATTGAAGCGGCATCGGTACAAAGATACGGCTCGCATTCTGCGGCATTACCTAAAATGTAGTCGATTTTAGCATCTTTAGGAGGGCTTAATTTGACATGCACCGGAAAAGAAGCGCCACCCATACCGGTGATACCCGCCTCTCGGATACGCTTAATGGCATCCTCTTTTGTGCAAGTGAAGGGATCAAGCGGTTCCATAAAAGACTCGGAAGTATCCTCGCCCGCTTGAATTGCGATACAAAGTGCGTCCGTATTACCG
The DNA here is from genome assembly GCF_938029485.1 of uncultured Treponema sp. Taxonomy (GTDB): domain Bacteria; phylum Spirochaetota; class Spirochaetia; order Treponematales; family Treponemataceae; genus Treponema. The sequence continues at coordinate 2,361 of NZ_CALHGC010000072.1, forward strand.
GTAACGAGGTGGGGTTCTATTTTTTTTACGGTACCGGAGATCGAAGCATGTACAGGCGCAGACATAAACTTGTCCGTTTCCGCTATTTTTTGACCTCGTACAACCGTATCTCCAACCTTTACCAACGGAGTATTCGGAGCACCGCCTTGGGTAACCGGAATCCACACCATCTTTGTCGACGGCATGACAGCCAAGACTTCGGATTCTGCGGAAATAAATTTCCGCTCGGGAGGATGACATCCCCCTTTAAATGATTTAGTACTCATGCTTTTATTATATAAAACATCGTATTGTCAGTCAAGAAAAAACCCGCGATTGAAAAGAGGGCAGCCGGCATCCCGCTTTTACGGCAAAAAAAGAGGCCGCCCAAAGATCAAAATTTGACCTTTGTCGGCCTCTTTTATACACCGGCGAACCGGTTACCGCAAGTTATTACGGTTACTGCACACTTGTAATAGCGTCAGGTAAAACGCTTGGATCCTTCGTCATACTCATACTGCTCGGTGCCTCATTTACATAAAGGTCAATGGCCTCACCGTTCTTTATCGGTTTCAATATTTGCCCGCCATAGTTAATCGTTCCGTCACTTTTTTTATAGATAAGAGAGGCGGAATATTTTACAAAACTACCGCTAGCATTAGTGGCGGCATAGATATGTAAACCGTCAAAATATACATGCATTTCATACAATCCGTTTGAAGTTACTTTCCATACTCCCTTTAACTCATCTGCGGAAGCCATAGTACCGGAAGGCGGGGGTGTACCACCAGCCGGTGCATTTTTAATGTCGTCGGCTGAAACGCTTGGATCCTTCGTCAGACTCATAGCAGGTACTCCACCCAATGTTCTCACCGTTCTTTACCGGTGTTAAAATTTGTCCGCTAAAGGTAATCGTACCGTCGCTGTTATAGATATAAGAACCAGGATACCGTAGAAAACCACTGCCAACCTCCTTGGCGGCATAGATAGTTGTGCCGTCAAAGTATATGTGCATTGCATACGCTCCGTTTACAGTTACTTTCCATACTCCCTGTAAATCCGCTTTGGGTACCGCATTACTCGAAGAGGAATTTGTTGTTCCCTTACTTCCTTGGGCTTGACTACATCCGGTAATCAGCAGTACGGCGCTGAGCATCATAAGCGCCGTAATCATTGAAGCGATCTTGTGTTTCATAACAACACTCCTTTGCAGCAATCTGCTTGCCGCAAGAATAAGATCCGTCCGCCGAAAGCGTCCGTAAGGCTATTTTCTGCAAACGGCAGGAAATAGCCTTATCTTCCATATTACCCCCCCCCCCCCCCCCCC
>NZ_CALHGC010000073.1 GCF_938029485.1 uncultured Treponema sp.
TCTTCGCGGTTCAAATGCTTGCCCAACCTCCTGATTTTGCGATTTATATTTACTCATCTGATGCGTTTACCTGTCTGCAGGAAAAATGTGCGAAATTTTATCTAAAATTTCGCACAGAAAGGAAAAACTTTAGATGATTTTGAAAAATTTTGTGGTGTTTGAGGGGCTTGACGGGACGGGGACGACGAGTCAGCTTCGGTTGTTGCGGGAAGCGTTTGCTACCCGCGGTTTGCAAAATGCCGTGTATTTTACTTGCGAACCTACCGGAGGTTCTATCGGAAAGTTAATCCGCGAAGCGCTTTCCGGCGCCGCGGGATTCGATGCAAAGACGATTGCCTACCTTTTCGGAGCGGATCGCTGCGAACATATATACGGGAAAGAAGGTATTCTGGAACAGCTGCAAGCGGGAAAGGCGGTTTTTTCCGACCGGTATCTGTTTTCCAGCCTTGCGTATCAGGGGCTTGCCGCCGGAAAAGATCTGGCACGAGCAATAAACGCACCGTTTCCGCTCCCCGAATATCTTTTTTTCTTTGATCTGCCCGCAAAGACCGCGATGGAACGGATTAAAAAGCGAAATATTCCGCAGGAAATATACGAAAAAGAGGCGTTTCAGCAAAAGGTCGCGAACGAATATCAGGCTATTTTCCGGTATTACGCCGAAACTGCCCCCGATATGCGGATTATCCGTATCGACGCCGCACAAACCATAGCGGAAATTCACGAAAAAATCTGGAGTATCGTTTGCAATTTGCCGATAGTATAGGGGATGAAAAGGCGTTTTTGCTTAACCGCAGTGTTACTTTTTTTCACGTTCGCTCAAACGGCGCTGCTGCCTGCGTATTTTGTAACGTATAAAGAGCAGTATTATAAGCTCTACCATATCCATTATCAGCAGTATCCCGATGATACGCTCGAAAACATTTATTGGCTTGAAAAGGCAATAAATGCGGATTTTTGTAATCCTCTCTATGCGTTGGGAAAAATCAAGGATAAAACGGATTGGGAAAAATACCGCTACCTATTTATGATGCACTTAAATCTCAAAATGGTGGAACAGCATCTCCGGCTCGGTATGAAATACGATAAGCAGGTTGCATATTTTTATAATGCACCGTGGAAGGAACAAAACATCGAAAGCCTAAAAACGGCAGAGGATTGTTATAATACCGCCTTATTTTATTGGAAAGAAGCAACGCTTTGGGCGGAAAAAGCGAACGTGCGGAAGTTTCAGTTTCTTTTTTTAACCGATCTACAGTATTGGGAGGATGAGCGGGAACGGATCGCACAAAAAAAGCTCAACTACGAACGCACAATAACACGGGAATTGGAACGGCTCACCAAAGTCCGCGCCGAATTTATGCAAATGGAGGACACATACTGATATCCATGGCAAACGCATCAGACTCCTGTTTAAATCTCCCCGCAAAATCAGGAGACCGTTCAAGCAGAGTTGAACCACTTCGCGGTTCAAATGCTTGCCCAATCTCCTGATTTTGCGATTTATATTTATTCGCCTGATGTGTTTGCCTGTCTACAGGAAAAAGTGTGCGAAGTTTTAAATAAAACTTCGCACAGAAGGAAGGCAAACGCCTAAAATATTTCTGATGCGTTTACCCGTTTGCCGGAAAAAATTGCTGGACAGGTGGGGCGTTAATTGATATACTTAACTTTCAGTAGTATTATATAAAGAGGAAAGAGGTGTAAAAAGTGTCTCGAACACGAGGATATAAGAAAACCGAAAACAATATTGTACGATATATATCGAAACAGATAAAGAAAGCTGCCGAAGCGGTTCTGTGTTTTTTTAAAAGCCTCATTGCGGGCGGCAGAAAAAAACTGACTATTATGATCGTTCCGCACTCGCAAAAGAAAGTGCTGAATTTTCAGACGAGTATTTTCAGTTTGCTTTTTACATTGATTGCAGTTATCGGCTTTTTTTCATCATTTTTTTGGTTTGCACACAAAACGGCCGTGTCGGTACAAGATCTTTCCGCTACCAAAGAGGAAGCCCGTAAAGCGCAGGCAAGTCTGGACGTATTACGGAATGAAACAAATGAGCTTTTAAAAACGGCGCGCAATTTTCAAACAGCGCTTACTTCAACATTTTCTTCGCTCGGTTTAAAGACAGCGGTTCCTGTGGGGCAGGCCGCAAACGGAGACTTGTCCTTCTTATTCAATATGCACGAGGTTGCGGAAGGCTCGCTGAAAGAAGCTGCAGAGCTTCAGCAACTGACTTCGTACCTTAACGATGCCGTTTTACCGGTACAGGAAATGGGAAAACTCCTTAATATGCAGACTACTCTCTTTTCCGATATTCCGAGCTTGTGGCCGATTAAAGGCGGCATTGGGCATATTTCGATGGCGTTCGGCCAAAACCGGCATCCCTTTACCGGTCAATGGTATATTCATAAAGGTATCGACCTTTCTACCTATCGTTCGGGAGATCCTATCGTGGCGACAGCCGACGGGCAGGTTGTTACCGTAGAATTCGATCCCGGTTGGGGAAATTATATCATCATCAAACATAAGCACGGTTTCTATACCCGTTACGCACATCTTCAGTCTTACCGCGTTACCAGAGGCGAGTATGTACAGCAGGGACAAACGATCGGGTATATCGGAACAACCGGCGTTTCAACGGGGCCTCATTTACATTATGAAGTACATATCGGTTCCGATGTCGTAGACCCGATTAAATATCTCAATATAAAAGCTTCCAACACAAAACAATAACTATGGCAAAAAAAAACTTTATCGATGATATTTCAGTCAATACCATTGTAGGGCCGGGAGCGCTGATATCGGGAAATGTAACGGTTTCAGGCTTTTTACGGATAGACGGTGATATAGACGGCAATATACAAACCAAAGGACGCGTTATTATCGGAGAAGAAGCTCGAGTACGCGGTAATATCCGTGCGGCTTCGGTGAGTGTCGGAGGAATTGTGCAGGGGGATATTATTGCGCCGGATTACGTTATCATTCTTTCATCGGGAATGGTGATAGGATCGGTTCTGACAAAAAAACTGCGGGTCGACGATGATGTTATCCTGCACGGATTCTGCTCTGCAACCGGCGAACAAACCGGCTTTGAGGAAGCGGAAAAAAAGTATCTTAACCGGCAAGCACTGCATTCATCCACTTTTTCTTATTCAAAATAAAGGAGAAAGATGGGAAACCAGATAGAGAGTTCGAGCTATGCTGCGGGGATAACCGTTCAGCCGTCTCTGCAAACAAAAACGGCGCAATCCGAAAAAGACAAAAAAAAACTCAATAAATTTAAAGAGATGCTGCGAAGCGTCTTACCTCAAGCACAACCGGAAAACGAAGCAGATATACTCGAACAACTGAGTACGTTACCGCAAGAAGAAGCAATCGCATTACTCCAAGACAATGTTCGGTCTGCCGGTGATACGCTGCGGACTCGTCAAAATCCCCAAACAATTTTACGGTATAAGCAGGCGGTTAAAAACTTTATCGGCTATGTCGCGCGCGAAGCATATACGGTTACGACACGGACCCATTTACGGCGCGATAAAACCAATCACTTACGGCCGCGCTCTTTTACCCAAATTGTTATTATCAACGAAAAACTCGATAAATTTGCCGGCGAGCTGCTCTGCGATCAAAAAAGCCAGCTTTTTATTTTGGAGCGGCTTGAAGAAATATACGGTTTAATTATAGATTTGATTACCTAACGGGAGTACAAAATGGATATTGAATTTGAAGAAACATATACCGAATATGAAGAAATAGATGATTTAAGCGCTTTGGAAGATACCGATGATATACCGCAAGTTGAAGAGCCTATGCAAGAGGGGGCTTTTCCTCAACCGCTCTATCAGTTAAAACTTGAATATTCGCAAGAAACTTTTTATGCAACAACGGCGGAATTAAACCTGCAATGCGGAGACTACGTTATTACCCCCACACGCTACGGAGACGATATGGCGCGTGTAATGGGTTTGGTACGGCATCCCATCAGAGTAGCGGTTAAGGATATCGTTACGGTTACAAGAAAGGCAACGGATGAGGATTTTCAGCAAATAAAAGAAAACTTGAAAAAAGAAAAAGAAGCAAGCGTCCTCTTTAAAGAGAAAGTGTCGGTTCATAAACTCGATATGAAGCTGGTTGACTGCCACTATTTGCTGAAAGACCCCAAGGTGATTTTCTTTTTTACCGCGGATACCCGTATCGACTTCCGTAAACTGGTTAAAGACTTGGTTGCTATTTTACGTCTCCGTATCGAGCTGCGGCAAATCGGTGTCCGCGACGAATCGAGAATAGCGGGCGGGATCGGCTGCTGCGGACGGCCGTTTTGCTGCCATGCAGTAACCGATAAGCTGCGGCCGGTATCCATCAAGATGGCAAAAGAACAAAATCTTTCGTTAAATTCGCTCAAAATATCGGGACAATGCGGACGCCTGCTCTGCTGCCTGGCGTATGAGTATGACTGGTATGTGGAAACCCGGAAAAAACTGCCGTCCATCGGTACCAGCCTCTACTACGATAATACCCTGTTCCGCATCAGCGAAATAAATCTGATTACCGGCATTATTGCACTTTCAGGGGACGACGGCAGAGTCATTTCCATGCCCGTGCAGCGTCTTTCTCAGCAGCACGGAAAATGGAAAATCAATTAGCATAGTACCGGAACTCAAAGCCGGCCTAATAAGGCGCCTCAATTTTAGAACAGCCTACCCTGCTCAGTTCCACAGAACTCAATCCCACAGAAGCGGCCGTTTGTTATCGGACAGCCGCTTATCAAGATATTCCTTATTTAAGTGCAGCTCTTTTACCAATGTGCGCATTTGATCGGCGGAGAGTAAATTCTGTTCGGCAAAAAGGAAAATCAATGCCCGTTCCGCAATACAGGGAACGCGGAGCGCATTCATCCGTTCCGGCGAAGGATTGGCGCTATCGAGATATT
>NZ_CALHGC010000074.1 GCF_938029485.1 uncultured Treponema sp.
GAGAAAAACGCTTTTTCATACATTTCCCCTTTTATTATTTTATCGCTTATATGAATAATAGCTATTGGTTAATAATAACACAGAAGAAAATACACTGCAAGCTCATTATAAGGAGAAAATAATAGCTTATACTATATAAAAATGGCATTACAACAAATTTTTATTAGCAATCTGAAAAGAATCCGCAAAGAAAAACACATTACGCAAGAAAAACTTGCGGAGTTATGCGACACGGATACTTGTTATATCGGACAAATAGAAACGATGAGGAGATTTCCTTCTATTCATTTTATTGAAAAGATTGCTGCTGCGTTACAGGTGGAAGCTGATGAGCTTTTTAAAAATCATGCGAAAAAGAATAGCACAGCAACCATAAAAAATGATATAAAAGACGACATCCTACAGAGTGTCAATAAAATTGTAGTCGAAACTCTAGATAAATTTTTATAGCCGAAAGAATGTGCATCGGAATTACCCATTCTGAAAGACCTTTTATTGAACGATCTCTCCGATAAGAACTCTAAAAAAATCAACCGAGTTTTTTATAGAGAGACAATTCAGCCGGTTATAGCACGGAACAGCAAAATCCGCAAGAAAAATTATCGGAAATATTACGTTGCGCGCGGTTTATATTACAGCACTTCGGTTTTCCAGTCTTTAATCGTTCTCGCCTGTTCGTCAAAAGAGGAACCGATAAGCACAATCTTCTTTCCGTCAGTCTTGTACTGTGCGGCGTATTTTTGTTCGTGTATCTGCTTGATAGCGTCTTCCGCACTGCCGTTGCCGGAAAGCTTAAACTCGAAAATATAGATGGTATCCGCCGTTTGCACTACGCAGTCTGCTCTTCCCATTGAACAATGCACTTCCGTCTGCACGAACTGTCCCATCAGCGCAAAGATGAGGTACACCGCTGTTTGATAGTTTTGTTCCCGCAGTTTCAGCTTTTCCTTCGGGAAATCATCATACGGAATACCGGATATAATCGATTGCATCCGCTCCATAAAGCCGTTTACATTACCCTCGCGAATGTCTTGTACAAACTGCCATACTGACTTTCCGGTTTCAACAAACGGTATCGCAGCATACACCGGCATGAGATTTTCTAAAAAACCGTACCGCACTTCATCATTCGGAAAGCCCAGCCGGTACATCCGTGCCTCTGTAATGTATTTTTTAATGGTTAAATAACCGGATTGAAACAGAATCGGTAACACATCCTGTGCTACAGCCCGGTATGTTTCTAAGCCGGTTTCATTCAACTCTACCTTTCCGTCTAAATTCGGAATAAAAAAGTGCGCATCTTTCAAAAAGTTGACTAAAAAAGTCGGGGTACCGGTTGCAAACCAATAGCTTTTAATCTCTTTTTTGACAAAAGCGTTTAAAAGGCTATAAGGATTATACATACCTTCCCCTGCCGGATGGAACAAGTATCCGTCATACCATTGTTTTAAGGCTGCAAGTGCTTGATCATACTCGAGCTGCTGCCTGTCTGCAAGAACTTGGATTTCCGGCTGAAAGTTGGCTTCAAGCTCTTCTTGCGTGATACCGCAGATACCGGCATAGTCTTCTTCCATCGATATATCCCGTAGGTTATTTAAGTCGCTGAAAATGCTGATTTTGCTGAATTTGGTAACACCGGTTAAGAAAGCAAAGCGGATATATTCATCGCAGGTTTTTATCACCGAATAAAACGCTTTGAGCGTATTGCGGTATTGTTCGTTGAGCGCTTCGTTCACCCCCATGGTTT
>NZ_CALHGC010000075.1 GCF_938029485.1 uncultured Treponema sp.
GCTGAGTTGCTGAGTTGCTGAGTTGCTGAGTTGCTGAGTTGCTGAGTTGCTGAGTTGCTGAGTGATTATGCCGACAAAACTATGTGTGTCAAGTATCTTTTTAAAATATGCGGGTATCTGCGCTTTTAGGGGAGATAATCGATACTGTAGTAATCCGGTTCTGAAACTCAGCATAGAAATAGTATAGGGGCAAAAAGGGAAAAGTGCAAGTGCTGGAATTACGGGGTACATACGGCATTGCTGCAAAAAAATTAATTGGTAATATGTAATTAACAGAGATTTTAATTATCCATTACACATTACCAATTATTCATTAGTTAAGCGCTTCCACCTCTTCTTGAGTGAGGCCGGTTGCCTGCATTATTTTTTGCACAGGATCGCCAAGTTGTTTTAATATTTTTGCAGCCTGTCTGAGCCCATCAGCAACCCCCTCGCTTCTCCCTTGAGCAATTCCTGCTTGCATTCCTGCTTGCATTCCTGCTTTCCAACCATCATTCCGTGCATCCCGTTCAAACGAATTGATAAGCATATATTCCTTCCTCAACTGTTCATTTTCTTTGACTTCTCGGATCCTCTGCTCTATCTTTTGAATAAATCCGTCATTACTTATTTTTCCATTCATATAATCTAAAAAGTTTTTTAAATCAGGATTCTTTTCTTTGCCCGCAGCCTTACTGTTTATAATTATTTTTGTTATGCCATCTTCCAATTTAATATTAGTATCTTCACTACACGTTGTTTTAAACGTATAAACCGGCAAGCCTTTGCCTAAATAATCAAATGAGCAGAAAAACAGGATAAACGAATCGGGCAGGCTCTCATAAGGCTGATTTCTTTCTAAAACACTTATATCTATTGCCGACTGATAATATCTAATGCGTTTTGCTAAATCGTCTTTATTGACTGCTTGCATCTCAACATCATAAATTGTTCCGTTACGGCTTTTTGCCCATATGTCAAAACGCACACCTCTTGCCCGCCCTGCATCGGCAACTGTTTTTTGCAGCCCTATTTCGGTTATCGTTTCCGTTTTTCCGGTGAGAACAATATTGAGCAACCTTTTACAAATATTCATGTCTTCCATTACGCGGTAAAACATGTAATCGTCGGTAATAGTCAGTTCATCAAAACTTTTACTCATTCAATATTCCTCAATCGCCGCAGATAGTGTAGCATATTTTTGCTTGCTATGTAATAGCGCCGCATAACGATGCACGGAAATTCAACTTCAAGCATCGTTAAAAAATTTATGTTAACTATAGATATTGACGTACCATATCGATAGGTGATATTCTTTAAAAGTTCTGCGGATGTCGTATAACGGCTATTACCCGAGCTTCCCAAGCTCGTGACGGGGGTCCGACTCCCCTCATCCGCTGTTATTTATTCTAATCTCTTTCGCTAATAGACATCCTCAATCTTTCAAATGCCTTTTGTACTTCTTGCGGTAATTCCGTTTTTGCAGCATTATCAGTTTCTATCGATGTTTCCTGCTGTATTGAGAGCGTAGCAGTTTTTTCACTCGCTTTTTGCTTATCGGGAACCGCTCTACCGCTATTTTCGGTATTTCCAAACTGATGGGAAATCTCATAATGCGATGAAACAATAACTGAAATATTCTTAACTTCCAGTTGGGGATATCTTTTTTGAAAGTTGCGCAAAATATATTTCTTGTTTAATAAAATCTGCTGACTCCAGCCGGGATGATCAACTTCAATAACCGCTGTTTGATGTTTAATATCAAGCAGCTTGGAATGGGCAGCTTGCTTTTCTCCGACAATAGAAGCCCATGATGAATATACTTCCAATACTTTTGATTGTTCAAAAAGCCCTACCTTATCAAGATAGCTCATAATCAACTCAGAAAGCTTTTTTACGTCATTCTGCACGGAAGCTGCCCTCCGAGACAATATACACACGGCTTTTTTCGCGTATGTAGTTTTGATACGGTTCCCCCGGAAGGAATGTACAGATAAGCTGGTCATAACGAGGTAAATGCTCGGTAAAATTTTTTCGTTTTTCAGGGTCAAGTTCCAAAAGAACATCATCCATCAGCAATACGGGTAACCGGTTCGTCTTTTCCGTATAAAAATATGCCTGAGCAGCTCTTAAAACAAGAGAAAGCAGTCGCTGTTGCCCCATAGAAGCGGTTTGTACAAAGGGCTTTTTATTACGGATAAAGCGTATCTTATCGCGATGAGGCCCCGACATACTGGTATTCATGGTAAAATCGAGCTGGCGTTTTTCTATTAATGATATTAACACTTCATCAAAATTCGTTGATTTCCATGAAGGACTGTAATCAATCATCACGGAATCTATCCCACCGATATTTTCATATAAAGAAGAGAATATATTATTGAACGATTCAGTAAGTGCACGGCGTTTTTCTATAATTTCTATACCTATCGGAATGAGCTGTGCGTCAATAACATCCAGTATTTCACTCTTTTTTTCTTTTAATACGAGGTTGCGTGATTTTAATAATTTTGTAAAGTTACGTAAAACATCGATATATGATGGATCATAGAGAGAAAGAGATTGATCGATAAAAAAACGGCGGCGTTCCGGCGCCCCTGTCGCAAAATCCAAATCATCATGGCAAAAGAGAATGCAAGGAATAGTAGAAATAAAATCTTTTCTGTCGTGAATTTTCTTTAAGTTTTTTTCTATGATTTTTTTTTTATCTTTTGAAACAATTGATATTCTATGACTCCGTTCTTCGTTTTCTTTAAATAAGACACGGATACTATATTCATTCGTATTTTTTTTATATATTTCAGCTTCGTTTCTGGTTCTAAAGGAATTTCCATAAGCGGCAAGGTATAACGCTTCCAGTAGGTTTGTTTTACCTTGCCCATTTTGACCGACTAAAAAAACTTCAGGAGCGGAGAGGTCAATTGCCTTGTCCTCAAGGTTCCTGAAGTTATAAGGAGAAATCGACAAAAACGGCACAAATACTACTCCATTTGCATCGGCATAATGATATGGAAGAAATGAGTATCTGTTTCCGGCCGTAATGTAATGGCACGCATCGGATCAGTAAATTCTATGCGAATGTTTTCCGAACCGAGTACTTTGAGTGGTTCTTCAAGATACATATAGTTTAAGGCGATGGTTATTTCTTCACCTTCGTATTTGCAGGGGATTTCTTCGTTTGCCGTTCCAAGTTCATTTTCATTTGACGTGATGGAGAGCGTACCGGTAGAAATTTTTAAGAATATTCGTTTGGATTTTTGCTCTACGAGCAAGGCAACTCTCTTTAAAGCCTGCAGGAAATCATCGCATTGAGCTTCAAAATGATGTGCTTGAGATTCGGGAATAACTCGTTCATAATTTGGGAATTGACCGTCTATTAGAACTGAGGAGAAGTTATAGGCATTGAAGCGGAAGAATATATTTTTTTCGCTTATTCCGATGGAAATCATACCTTCTTCCGAAGAACGGCGTTGTACAATAGAAAGAATTTTAGGAGGAATAATGCTTCCTTTAAAATCAGGTAAAGCAATCCCGAAATCGTGTTGAATAAATGCCAATCTTCTGCCATCGGTAGCAGCAAAAATCAGATTGTTTTCTTTCTTTTCCATGTAGACACCGTTCATAAAGTAACGAGTTTCATCATCGGAAACAGCGAAAATCGTTTGAGTTATCATTTCTTTAAATTCTTTTGCAGGAACTTCAAAGAATTGAGTATTTGAAGAATCGGTAAAAGGAGGAAAGTCGTTATCTGATATAGTTTTGAGAGAGAATTTCGCTTTTTTGCTGATAGAGCGGATAATGAGTTTTTGATCTTTTTGTTCCGCTTCTATTTCGCCTGATGGCATTGAAGCAATAATACTGGTGAATTTATCACAGAATACGGTTGTTGCACCTTCTTCGGCAACATCGACGGGGATTTTTGTTTCAAAGGCTACTTTTATATCAGTTGCACGGATTGTTAAGCTGCCTTCTTTTGCTATGAGCAAGACGTTTGATAAGATAGATATTGCTGTTTTGTTTGAAATGATTTCTTGAGCAATAGCCATTTCTTTTAGTAAAACTTCTTTAGTAAATGTAAATTTCATGATTTCTCCTAAAAAGAGGTTATCTTTATTATAATATAAATTTAGTAATAGTAATAGTAGGCGCTGTGAATTTCTTGATATTTAGGTTAAAGCATTGTTTAGCCGTTAGTTATCGATTGAATAATGATGTTTGAATTGTTCACAATTTGTATTGTTATGCACAGCTGAAAAAGATATACACACTAGAATGGGTCTTATAAACAAGTTTTACACCGATTATGCAGAGGTTATGAATAATGAAAAACCGTAAATTTTTTCTTTTTTCTAGAAATTCTTAGCCAAAAAGCCGTACGTGTCGCATATAGAGAGTAGCTTACAAATTATTAGGAGATTAAATGATGAAAAAACTTTTTTTTCTTGTTCCGGTTGTCTGTGTTCTATGCGAGGTTGGGTGCGCAGGTTTTTCCCGACAACCGGTTTTTACCGATATTATCGGAGAAGAAGCCGAACCTGTCAAAATAGTCAAAACCGCACGGATGGAAAACAATGCCGTGCAGATGTTCTTTTCCGGTACGGCGGAATTTCTTTCGGCAGAAATCTTTATACCCGAAACGGGCGAAGCGCAAACGTGTAGCATTGAAAGTATAGATATTCCCAATGACTTTAACGATTCTGAAGGTCAATCCGTCAAAACAGAAACCTGTACCGCCTTTGCAGTTATCCCGGCAGCTCCGATCAGTATCGGTGTACCTTTTGTGTTGCGCGGGTCCGTATCGGATACAAAGCACAGTGTTCTTGATTTTGCGCTGCCGTTTGAGGGATCCAATACTCGTCCTGCAAAACTGCGGATAACCGAAATTCGTCCGCTGTACAGCAGCAAACCTAAGAGTGAATTTATCGAGTTTATCGTAATGGAAAGCGGAAATCTAGCCGGTATCACTATCACGAATGTCGGAGATAAACAAAATCCGCACTATCAATTCCCGGCCGTAGAAGTTTCTGCAGGCGAGACGATTGTGTACCATTGGCGTTCTGTCGAAGAAGGTATCCGTGATGAGTTTACCGTTAAAACTATTTCCGGCGGGACTCAAGCATGTTCTGCAGCTCGCGATTTTTGGGGACCACATACGAGCCTTCCTAAACGAAACGCCAATGTCATCCTGATAAAAACCGGATCGGACGGAGATATTCAAGATGCGGTTCTCTATTGTACGGAAAAAGAATTTGTTAAACGAAGTGCAGCTCCTGCATGGAATGATGAAGAACTGGTACGGGAGGCGGAATTAGCTGTTGCAAGCGGAGTATGGCAGGGTGAGGCCGTCTTAAAAGATGCCGTTATCGCGCCGATAACGGCTTCAAAATCACTGGTACGCAGCACAAAAACAGGTGTCAATAAAGCTGACAGCTGGACACTTCGAAATTGGAAGGATGTAACGATGGGAAAACCTTACTAACGCTTTTGAAAAGATAAGATAAAGGAGACGTAAGTTTACGCCTTTTAATTATTCAAACGGATATTTTGCTTGGTTGCCAACGGCAGATAAGGATTACGCTCTACCGTCTCCTTTAATATCTTCCAATAGTGCATCCGTATTGCTTACGGCGCATACACGGTTTCGGCCTTGCTCTTTTGCACGGTACAAGGCTTCGTCTGAATGCTTGAGTATATCAGGAATACTATCGTTATGGGCGCACGGAACTAGGCCGATTGAACAGGAAACTGCGAGATCGGGATGTTCGCTAAATCTGATAGCGTTTACTTCCTCACAGACATTCCGGCAAAGTGTTTCGGCTCGTTCAAAGTTTCCCTCGACAATAAAACAGAATTCGTCACCGCCGTACCGTATCAGCGTATCCTGATGATCAAAGGTTTTCTTAAATACATCAGTAATCGCCAGTAAAATGTTGTCACAGAACACGCTTCCATACGTTTTATTCAAGGTACCGAAACGGTCGACATCCACCATTGCAAAACTGGCGCCGGTGGTTTCCGTGTTCCGGCGTATAAGGTTTCCGATATTGTCATCCAGATAGCGCCGGTTAAAGAGTCCTGTAAAGGGATCGGTGATGGCGCGCTTCTTGGCTTCATCACCCCACTGGATAACCTGCGTCAAAAAGCTATTTGTCCGCAAGAGACGGGAAACCGTACTTGACAGCATCTGCTGTAAGATAGAAACGGCAATAACAGGGTCGTTTACAATAATCTGAGAAAAATCCCGCGCTTTAAGCATAAAGCAGGAAGTATTTTCCACCGCCGTACAAGAAGCTGAACGGGCTGTTTGCTCCAGCAGCGACATTTCACCGAAAAAGTCACCGGAACGTAGCCGCCCCAGTTCGATATTTTCTTCTCCCGATTTTACCGAAATCGATATGCATCCCTGCGCTATAATAAAAAGCTCCGAACCGATTTCACCTTCATATACGAGGGTCTGACCTGCTTCCACCTCACAATAAAAGAGGGAGGAAAGAACAACTGCCATTTGATTGGGGGTTAAACGTGAAAAAAGGGATGTTTTCCGCAAAACTTCAAGCCACCGCTGTTTTACTTCGAGCATTACATATCCTCCGGAAATAAAATCATCGAACCGCCGCGTTGTCTGCCTATGAGCGGTATACCGGAACATCGCGTTACAATATCGGTATAAATTTTACCGTGCTGGGGAAAGAGGACAACACCGAGGCTCATACTTAAAAAGATTTTCTCCCCGTTAAAAATATGAGAAAGATCCAATGTTTCCAACTCATTTTTAATTTTCTCTGCAAATGTCCGCGCAGAGTCCTTATCGGTATATAGATGGGTAAGAACTGCAAATTCATTCCCTTCGTAACGCACTAAAACGGTATTTTCCGAAAAAGCTTTTTTTAGATGACCGGCAATAAAGATGAGCGCAGTATCACCTGCTTCATGCCCGAAACTATCGTTGATCTGTTTAAAGTTATCCGGTTTCATCATAATGAGCGCGAAAGGTTCTTTGCAAAATTCTGAAAAAGATTCTTCTAAATAGGTACGGTTAAAGAGACCTGAAAGCTTATCGCTATAGACCTGATTCCTCAGTTCACGTACAACCGGCGAATTCTCCTTAATGAGCATATTGGCGGCTCTGGTACGTTGAGAGGTAAAAATCAACAATGATTGAAAGAGATGAGCAAGTATCCGCGGGTTATCGTGGAATAGAGCTTCGAGCGGAACCCCGTCTTTGGGAAATTCTAAAACACGGGCTTGTTTATGCGCTACTGCATACGCATCATGCGGTTTACCGGTAAGCAAGGTGATTTCACCGAATAATTCTCCGACAACAAATTCAGCCAATGCGGTCTTTTTATCGGGAGAAAGCACTTCCGCACTGCCGTTCAGCAGCAGATAGACCTTCGATCCGTTCTCTTCGGGGGTGAAGATTATGCTGCCGTCCTCACACTCGTTTGCTCGACAATGCATCATAATTTCGTCTAATTCTTCATCAGTCCACCCTGAAAAGAAAGAGGTCTTTTGTAAAAATGTTTTTGCTTGAAGAGCCAAGTCCGCTGATAATGGTATTTCTTGCATACCCTGTACTATATCACAAAACGAACAGGGAGTCATTAAACGGAATGAGATTTTTTATGGTAATTGCTCATTGCGTCGGGCTTTTAGGCCTAGATATGTGTTGTATAGCCTAAAGAGGAAAGGGAATCGGCAAGCGCACTTGCCGTTAATCCGTAATCGGCAGTATGCAGCAGTTTTACCGCCTCCGCATGAGCAAGGCTTGCAACACACGCAGCCTCCGGCAGCGGATAACCTTGTGCTGCCAATGCGGTAATCATGCCGCTCAAGACATCGCCGGTACCTGCTTTGGCAAGCGCATTGGTTCCGAGCGGATTCACAAACACTTGATTCCCGCAACCGATTAGCGGATAAGCTCCTTTCAGCACCGTTACCGTATGGGGAAAAGCGCCGCAAAACAAGCGTAAATATTCAAACCGGCGTTCTTGTATTTCGTCAATACTTACCTGCGCAAGCCCGCTATGCGCAAGTAATCTTTGAAACTCCTTCGGATGCGGTGTCAGAATAGGCTTTTTTAAAAGCGGCAGCAATTTAGGCAGCTCAGGGTTATGCAAGATATCGGCATCAAGAATGAGCGGATGCTCTCTGACTTGCTCATGCGAAAGGAACTCAAGCGCCGGCGCCTGCATATCGGGAGTTCTTCCCAACCCTGAACCAAGCATCGCAGCCGAGAAGTGTTCCGGCAGCTGCTGTGTATACATAAAATCAAACGGGGCGGTAGGTACGGGCGCACCGAATACGGTAACCAATCCGATCCCGAAATGGAGCGCTGCGGAGGCCGCCAGCATACAGGCGCCGGTTTTTTCACCGCAGAAAAACAGGCCGTGCCCGTAGCTCATCTTATGTGTATTTTGCACGGCGCGGTGCGGCAGCTTCATATCACCGGTAGACAGAAGAAAGGTATCGGTTTCGCCCTCGTAATAGCGCCGCGGCAGCCCAAGATTACAAACATGAATGTCGCCGGTATAATCCTTTGCGGCATCGGCATAGAGCGCGGTTTTGCGGGCGCCCATTGTACAGGTTTCATCGGCACGGAATGCAACCGGCGACGGGATACCGAACTCATTTAAACCGCTCGGAATATCACAGGCAATCTTATAACCTTGTACGGCATTCATCC
Source organism: uncultured Treponema sp. (assembly GCF_938029485.1). GTDB lineage: Bacteria > Spirochaetota > Spirochaetia > Treponematales > Treponemataceae > Treponema. Next base: position 8,666 of record NZ_CALHGC010000075.1, read on the forward strand.
GATCAATCACCGCACACATTTCATTATCAAGGCTGCCGCGGATACCCGTACCGAATACCGCATCGACGAGCACATCACAGTGTTCTTGCAATTCTGCAGTTACCGGTATACCGAGCAACTCAAGCCGTTCCCGCTGTAGTTTGCACAAGGGAGATTTCGGCTCCTTTACCGAAACTACCTGAACGGTGCAAAAATCGGCAAGCAGCCGCGCAAGGGCAAAACCGTCGCCACCGTTATCACCCGAACCGCAGACAATCTGTACAAGCGGCGATGGAAAGAGACTGCCGATACGTTCGGTCATACCGCGGGCAGCATGTTCCATCAGTACGCCGTTTTTCAGATTAAAGGCATCTTCCGCCCGCTTATCCAGCGCTCGTACCGAATCAAATATCTTTTCCATATAGAGATGCCCTATTCTTCTTTTTTTAAAACGACCTGTTCCAGCATGATAAAATTATAAATTTTTGTATAGACCGCAGTCATCCATTCCCGTATCGGCTTATCGGAATGTTGCTCAAGTTCTTTCCAGTTTTGCAGCAAATCGCGGTGAGGTTTATCATAATCCGCAATACAATTTTTTATAGCATTTCCCAGAGTCATAATATTTTTAATGGATACTTTGAGCAATTTAAGCGCCGCTTCGTTCACATCATTGAGATGTTTTTGCACTTGCCGGCCTGCTTCTTTTTCGCGCTCCATTCGGGACAGTAACGTACGGAATTTTACCCCCATTTCAGAAACTTCCGAAAGCTTTTCATCAAATTCCAAAAGTTTGGTCGAAATATGCATCAAATTATGATAGCTTTCGGAATACTCGGCAGAAAGCGCTTGTTGTGTCCATTGCCCACGCACCAAAATCACGTCGGAAATGGCTCGTACATCACTTTTAAAATATTCGACTAAAAACGATTTAAGGTAATTCATCGCATCAGCATAGATATAACCTTCCAGTCCTCGTTTTTCAAACGCTGCATTAGAACGCGGATTATAATTTTTTGTGCCGGATGTAATGGCATTCCCGAATACTCGCTGCACCATTACCGCTACCTGAGAATTCTTTTGCTCCGTAATAATGTCTTTTAATGTATTATCAATTGACTGCTCTATTTGTTTCAGATAGTCGTCAGTTACCTTTTCCGTAAAAGGACTGTTTTCTACCGCGTATGCAGGATCTTTTGAAATATGTTGAATAATTTTTTCTAAAATATGAGAGCGGCGGACATCGTTCAAAAGACCAAGATGTTTTTTCCATTGAGGTGCATTAACCGGCTGTACGTTCTTGTACGCGGTAATAACCGTAAACAATTTTTCCCAATTTGCATCGAGCGAAAGCCCATTCAACACTACAATAAAATCTTTTAACTCATCTTTAAGATATTCGCTGTTAACGGCGGAAAAATTCGGCGTATAAGTAAATTTATCTTCCGGTAGGGCAGGATCGAACTTCTTCAAAAAGAAATAATAATCAAACAATACGAAGTGAATAAATTCATTGAGCTGCCGGTATAACGTATCGATTTCGTCTATTTTTTTTCCATCGAATTCACGCATAAAAGCATCAAATTCTTTTCGTATTTGAAGATTAAGTTCCTTTTGACCTGTTGTTTTTGCACGTTCCTTAATAGCCTCCGGCGTAAGTTTTTCTCGTATTTGATGTTGTTGTTTCGATAAGTTTTGTTCTACAGTAATAGCTTTGAGAACCTTTGAGGAAGCGGCGCTTGCAAGAAGAGCCCTTGCAGGCCCGACAATCTTGTACAGTTCAAAAAAGAAACGCGCCATTTGCGGCTGAAATTCCTCTGAGGCAGGTTTATACCACTTACCGAATTTATTTTTTGAAATTTCCTTTGCCAGCGCCTTTAAATGCCGCTTCTTTATCGCCTCCGCATCATCCCGGGGTAAAAGAAGCTGTAACATACGTGTAAGAAAAGATTCTTTTTTCTGTGCCATAGATATACCTATAATGAAGAAAATCAGTCAATCTGTCAATCAAAAAAAACTTTTTCTCTCTTTTAAGCACTGCGATTTTATGATACTGTAATAATGTCACGCATTATCGAGAATTGCGGAAAGATAAAAATCGAGACTCCTTTGCCTTGGACATTGATATATTCGCTATACTGTGGAGGTTTATTATGCGGTATGATGAAGAATTTGATTTTACTATTGAAACACTCGGCTCCTGTAAAATACCGTCGCCCATTCATCTTTCAAACGTAATCGGAGACCGTATTGCCAATTATGTTACGAATGAAGATTTTATCCGATTTCGTCTGGAATCGAAAGTCGGAGAACAGTACGGGCCGTTTAAACGCGAACAACTTATTGAAAAAGCAGGCCCGAGGGAAAAGATATTTTTTAATCCTAATCATGTTCATGCAGGTATTATCACGTGCGGAGGTCTATGCCCTGGGCTTAACGATGTTATCCGCTCTGTGGTACGCTGCCTGTGGGGACGATATGGTGTTAAACGAATCAGCGGTATCCGATTCGGTTTTAAAGGACTTTTACCGGATTACCATTTCGACGTTATGCCCTTAAATCCGACAGTTGTCGATGCGTGTCATAAAACGGGAGGAACAATACTCGGTACCTCACGAGGCGGCGGCACCCGCGTTGTCGAAATTGTCGACGGAATAGAACGGCTCAATTTAAACATTCTCTTTGTTATCGGGGGCGACGGTACACAAAAAGGCGCTTTGGAAATTGCAAAAGAAATTGAACGGCGAAACCTTTGTATTTCCGTTGTCGGCATCCCGAAAACCGTCGATAACGACCTTTCGTTCATTCAAAAATCTTTCGGATTCGACACGGCGGTTGTAAAAGCTTCCGAAGCGGTTGCGGCCGCCCGTATGGAAGCACAATCTCAAATCAACGGGATTGGATTAGTCAAGCTGATGGGGAGAGAATCGGGATTTATTGCAACGCACACGGCTATCGCAAGCCATGAAGTTGACTTTGTACTCATTCCCGAAATTCCCTTCGATTTGCAAGGAGAAAACGGCTTTTTAAAGCATTTACAAGAT
>NZ_CALHGC010000076.1 GCF_938029485.1 uncultured Treponema sp.
GATTTAAGTCTTTGTAATTGAATGACTTAAATCAAAACATCGCAAATTAAGTCTATGGTAAACCTCTAAAAACTGAAGTTTTTAGAGGTTCCCAACAGCTGATTTCTTTCAATTCTTTCTCAAATGTTTCACGTGAAACATTTCCGTTTCATTATAGAATGATCTTGCTTCTTGTTGTGTTAGGTTTTATATTCGTATCAGTCGTAAAAAAAAAGACGCTTCCCAAAATATCGGAAAGCGTCGTAATATGTTTTAATAGATTTAAACTACGAATTAATACGTTCTTGATATTCATTCGATTCGGTGTTGACCAATATCTTTTCGCCTTGTTTAATAAAGAGCGGAACACGAACTACAAGGCCTGTTTCAGTTGTGATGGGCTTTGTTGCTCCTGAAACGGTATCGCCTTTTACATAATTTTCGCTTTCTGCAACTTCAAACACCATTTTTGCCGGAATTTTTACATCGATAGGGTTACCTTCCCAAATAAGGATTTCGTACTCATCTCCTTCCCGCAGATAGTATTTTTTATCGTTGATAATATCTGAAGGAACTGAAATCTGATCATAACTTTCCGTATCCATAAAGAGATAGCTTTCGCCGTCTTCGTATTGATATTGTCCTTTGTGTGTATCCACTGTTGCGTCTTCTACAGTGTCTGCCGTTTTGATTGTTTGGGTTAAAACAGCCCCGTCTTTTAAATTCTTCATTTTAACACGGGCAAATGCCGCTCCCTTTCCGGGGTTTACAAATTCCCGTTCGACTACTAAATACGGACTACCTTTGTGTAATAATACCGTGCCTTTTGCAATATCGCCGCCTCTAATCATATTTCACCTCATATAACATAGATTGGTATTTCAAAATCTGTGTGAAGGTATAGTTCAAAAAGTGCAAGTTGAAGTGTTTTTCTATTTTTGAACTACTTTGTAAATTTTATAAATCTTTATTGTATAATGATTTATTTAATATACAAGTCTGTTTCACAAATAATTTTTTTGAATATACCGAATAAAAAATAATATCAGGTTTTTTAATCTTATACAAGTTAGGTATTTTCTTGATAAAAAGAAAATCGGAAAAACTATCCCCCATAGGCAGAATAGACTTTCATCCCTCTTTTCCACACCGTTCTACACGATATACCAAGGATTGTTATCCAGCCGAATGCTTTGCATAAAGAAAAGAGAGCGGAATGCATCGGCATATCATCGAGTAAAAGACTTACCGGAATATGAGAGATAAAGGCAAAGGGGAGGTTTTTTAAAAAGGTAAATACGGATTTTGGTAAAAGGACGAGCGGGAAAATAATACCGGCGGAAATATTTTTAAGTACCCGTATTGAGGTATACAGTGAAGAAACTCGAGAAAAATAAAAACTATAGAGCGCTATCAAAAAATCAATTAAAAAGTTGATAAGATACCCTGTAACTAAAAAAGCTGCAAAAAAGACAATCTTCCATACGGACAACATAAATATAAAATATCCGTGCAATACAAAATATAAAACCGTAATCGGAAGGACATTCATAACAATAAAAACAAAACGATACGGTAAATCGACGGCAAGTTGATACAATGCATAGTTATACGGTTTTATCAGATACTGATTGAGAGAACCGAGTCTTATATCATCTGAAATTTTGAATACGGAAGTCGTCGAAGTAATATTGTATGTAATTAACGTTAAAAAGTAATACGACACTATTCCGCTTGCTTCAAGAGGAATGGTGCTGCTCTGAGCAGTAACGGCAAGCCACAATAAGACATTAACGGTAAAAGGAACGAGCGAAAACAAAAATCCTGAAATAAAATTAGCTCTGTATTCCAATTGATTGGCTAAGCTTATCTTAAAAATTTTATAATAGATATTCATAATTTTTTCCTATAGTGAATTAAAAATAGTAGCATAAAAAATCACTCGTCTGCTTTGTACAATTTTCTGATAATGTCTTCCATGGATATATTTTCAATGGTAATATCGCTTAAATCTTCAATAAACTCATTGGAAATATTTTTCAGTATATCTAAACTTTCAGTTGAATCCGCAGAAATTTTTACCGTATCATCAGCTGTTTTTTCTGCAGTGCCGACTCCTTTTTGTTGAAGCATGGTTATTATTTTTTCAGCTGTCGGAAATTTTAATTTGAGGATAAAATATTTTTGATTGAGAAAGGTGCTTTTAAAATTAATAAAAGAATCCGAGTATATCTTTTCTCCGTTATTTATCAAAATCAATTCGCTGCAAAGGGAAACAATATCGTTAAAATTATGACTTGTTAATATAAGCGTCGCATGATACGTACTGCAATAGTGCTTTAAAAAATCCCGTATGTTGTATTGCGTAATGACATCAAGGCCTATTGTAGGTTCATCAAGAAAAATGAGTTTCGGTTTATGAATTAAAGCCGCTATCAATTCCATCTTCATCCGTTCGCCCAACGACAGCCGTCTCACCTGAACATTTACCTGTTTTTCTACACCGAGTATTTCAATCATTGTATGCAGCGTTTTTTGATAGTCGGCCTCTTCAATTTCATAAATTGTTTTATTAAGTTCAAAAGAATCGACGGCAGGTAGATCCCACCAAAGTTGACTCTTGTTTCCCATCACCATCGAAATTTGCCGCAGATACTCTTTTTTCTTTTCAAAGGGATTATGTTGCAAGACACTCAGATTTCCTGTCGTCGGAAGTATTAAACCGGATAGCATTTTGAGAGTCGTCGTTTTTCCTGCGCCGTTTAAACCGATTAACCCCGTTATCGAGCCCTGATTAATTTGAAAAGAAAGATTTTTTACCGCAGGCTTATACAATTTTTCACGTTTAAACAAGTTTTTAATACTACCTTTCAGCCCTGCCTCTTTTTTATAATACGTGTAACTTTTGCAAATATTTTCTGCAACAATAATCTTTTCATTTCTAACTGCCTGATCCGACATAACGCTTTACTCCTTTTTTAAAAATAACATTCGATAATAACAAAAATAGTACATTTAAGATAAAAGCATAGAAAATAGCGCGTACAGATAATTGTTTAACGATGAACAGAACAGGGAAATTAAAGCAAACAAACAAGGGAATAACAAAGGTTAGAATTTTTTGAATCACTTTCGGATATATCTGCATCGGTTTATTTCCAATAGTAATTAATTCCGAGCCTATTCCCATAACAATATCCATCCGCATAAACCAAAAAGCAAAGCTCATCAATATAAACATAATCGAATAAATTAAAAAAAGGCCATTCAGTGAAAGCAGAATATACATCACTCCTTTTAACGGTGTGATAGGAATATTCAATTGTATAAGGCAATATATCAAACCAACAGTGTTGATTGCGATGTTTTTTATTTGCGGAATGTCGAATGCATGGCATGAGATATTAAAGCGCGGATTTAACGGTTTTAATAATATAAAATCCAAGATGCCGGTATTGATCATTTCGGGTAGTCTTTTTAATCCCGGTACTATCGCAAAAGTAAATACAGAATCCGTCAATCCGCCCTGAAAAGTCAACATCAGCATTTGATACTTATCCCACCCGTTTATCGTGTTGGTATGAATAAAAATCGTGTCTATAAAAATGATATACATAAAAAGCCATACAAGCTCAAAAGTTCCGCCGCTTATAAAATCAAACTTATATTCCAGTAGATTCATAAGGGAACCTTTAAAATAGGCTTTTAATAGTAGAAGATATCTTTTCATCAGTATCTGCCCAAGTAATTCTATAGCAAATACTACCACAGCACAGCGACAGCTATATGTCGTAATTAGCTAAAAAACTTTTTGCTGTTTTTACAAGTTCCGCTTGATAATCTTTTGGAGATACGACGGTAACTGCATTCCCGAAGCTGAGGAGTAAGGCCTTCCACAACCGTTCTTTTGCAGGAACACGGATATGGGTTTTATATTTTTGAGACGGCAGCGTTTCGATAACGGAGTCGGGAAAATACTCTTCGATGAGTGGAATTTCCGTTTTGGAAAAAACGATTTCTATATCAATGCAGGTCTTGTAATACGCAAGTTCGGCTTCTCTCATCCTCTGCTGTATATCGCCGTGATTTGCAGCGGCAGTCTCTTTTGAGATGGCAAGCGTTTGAATCCGTGCAACTTTAAAAGTTCGATACTCTTTTGTTTCTTTAAGGTATGTAAACAAATACCACGCATACCATTTGTAATGAATGGCAAGCGGTTCCGCACAAATATGCGAACTTTTTCCTTCTGAATTACGGTAATCGAATACGATATATTTTTTATCGCTTATCGCTTTTTCCAACAGCAGATTGAAATCTTGTACTTTTTTATTTTCTTTTGTAACACTAAAATCCCAAAAGACTTTTTGCCCGTCTCCTTTTTCGATAATTGCATTGTATTTTTTGATTAAAGAGTTTAAGCTCTCGTTTGTGTATGACGTTGCAAGGCTTTCCAACGCATTGACAATGATTTGCTGTTCGCTGTTTTTGACGGTGAGGTTTTTTATTTTATAATGTTCTAAAACGGCATAACCGCCGTACCTTCCGCCTAATGTATATACCGGTATACCGGCTTCAGCGATACTCGTCATATCGCGCTGAATAGTCCTCACCGATACATTAAAATACTCGGCTAAGTATTTTGCAGAGACTTTTTCATGATTTAATAAATAGATAATTATTTCAAGGAGCCGTTCCAGTTTCATAGTGTGAATATTTAATTGTATATAATAAAAGCATATATCAATCAAGGTAAAAAATCAGACTATGCGTTATGATGTCATAAATGATACTGCTGCGTTACAATCACGACTTTTTTGCACAAAAAATATCCCGCGCTCGGTAACAGCGTGCGTTTCATTTTCATTCATAATATGCTCCTAATTGATTTGATTTGTTTACGTATTGGCTGCCATTACATCAAAATAATTCCAACTGAGGATTTGTCTTTCCGGTGATTGTATCAAAAGAGCTTAAATACGCGAATATGACATCGGGGTTGGTTTCTATGCCGTTTTCTTTACACCGCGCATGGAAGATATTCATAAGGCGTGCATTGTACGGACTCATAACGGAATAGCGATTACCGTAGCGGTGGATATATTGTTCTTTTAAGCCCGGAAACGCTGCATCAAGTTTTTTATAAAAATATTCGCGGTTGCCGTTCCTGAGCGTTAAGCCCATGCCGAAACAGATGATGCCGCGTACTTTTGCCTCGATACAATAGTGCAAAATACCTTCGAGATTTTCCACCGTATCATTGATGAAGGGAAGAATAGGTGTAAGCCACACAACGGTGGGAATACCTGCGTCGCGCAATGTTTTAAGCACGGCAAACCGTTCACTGGTAACGGCAACATTCGGTTCAAGTATTTTACACAAGCTATCATCAGAGGTGGTCAGTGTCATTTGTACAACGCATTTTGCTTTGGCGTTTACCGCCTGTAAAAGTTCGAGGTCGCGCAATATGAGCGGCGATTTTGTTATCACAGTAAAACCGAAACCGTAGCGGTGGACGGTCTCTATCGCTTTCCGCGTCATACCGAGTTTTTCTTCCAGCGGCATATACGGGTCAGTCATAGAGCCGGTACCGATCATGCACTTATTGCGCTTCCGCTGCAAGGCATCTGTGAGCAGCTCTATTGCATTTTCTTTTATTTCTATATCTTCAAAGCTGTGGTTTATATGATAACACTCACTGCGCGAGTCGCAATAGATACACCCATGCGTGCAACCGCGGTATAAGTTCATTCCATTTTTCGCTGATAAAATTCCTTTTGCTTGTACAAAGTGCATCTGTTATTCCTGAAAATCCGGCAGTGTTTGTGTTGGAAACTTCTAAAAACTGCAGTTGTTAGAGATGGCTGTTATCGTGTTCTATATTTTTTCAAAGCTTTGTTTTACACCGATTTTGCATAATCTCTTTTTGCATAAAATATATGCAATATATGTACAATCTTTTCTTTATCATCAATCGAATACAACGCTAGATAGTTTTTATAAAAAAGAAATCTATGATATCCCTTCTTCTGCAATCTTATATCATTACAAAGCGGATACATATATGGCGAATCCTGTAAATTATTTTTCTGTTTTACAAAGTCTGCAAGCAAATTGGCGGCAGCGGTTACATTTGAAAGCTTTTCTGCAATATACCTGATAATCTCATCAAGATCAGTCTTTGCTTTATCGGTTACTCTGACTTTATAAACCATACTTTGACTTTAGTTCTGCCACTGCATCATCAACATCGGTAACACGGCCTTCTTGTACATCTTGTTCCGCTGCATGCAGACTATCATACAGACGATCGAAAAAAGAGTTTCTTTCAAACGTTTCCATGCTCATAATCACCATATCACCGTAACCGTTTTTTGTTATAAAAATAGGTTCATTACTTTCATGACACAAGGCGGAAATATTTGCAGTATTCTTTAAATCACGTATCGGAACTATTTGCGGCATAACTATCCCCCTATGGCATGATAGTACCACAATCAACAACCCCGACGCAAGCGTCGGGGTATGTTGTTCTCATAAGGT
>NZ_CALHGC010000077.1 GCF_938029485.1 uncultured Treponema sp.
GAGAAATTGCGGAGCTTGCCGCAGTCCTGAAACCGAACATTGCCGTTATCACCAATATCGGCACCGCGCATATCGGGATGCTCGGTTCCAAAGATGCCATCGCACACGAGAAAAAAGAAATTTTTTCCCGATTTGATGAACACTCAGCCGGATTTATCCCCGCTAAGGATGAGTACACGGCGTTCTTACAAGAAGTACCTCACGGAAAAATAATTACTTATGGTGCAGCTCCCGGCTCCTATACCCTCGAAGGGCTTTCCGGCGCGGAGATACGGTATAAGGGAGAAACGATCCGCTTACCGCTTCCGGGAATCCATAATGTACAAAATACCTTTGCCGCGATTGCCGTTGCGGAATATTGCAATATCCCGTTGCAGTCGATAAAAGCAGGCATCGAACAGGTGCAGGCGCTTTTCGGAAGGTCGCAGATTATCTACGGGCCGGTAACCTACCTGCTCGACTGCTATAATGCCAACCCCGATTCTATGAATGCGGGGCTTGCGCTGTGTGCAAATATCGCAATAAGCGGCAAAAAAGTTTATGTGCTCGCCTCGATGAAGGAGTTGGGTTCGGGATCGATGGAAGCACACCGAAACGTATGCGCAACAGCTTTTGCCTCCGATGCCGATATATTATTCTTTTTCGGTGAAGAGATATGCGCGGCTGCTGCCGAACAAAGTAAAAATTCTCCAAAAACGTTTTTTTGCTTTACGGAAGCCGAAGCCGATAAACTTCGCCGCACATTGGACAGCATATTAAACCGGAACGATTTTGTATTCCTAAAAGGATCCCGCAGCCTTGAGCTGGAACAGTTTGAACCTATTCTGCAAAAGGAGCGGACATGATACAGCATAGTATTTCCGTTGAAAAGAATGTCAACCGCGACCGCTACAGCTTTACATTTATTCTGCTTGTCCTCATCATGGTCGGTATCGGAATCGCAGTGCTCTATTCGGGTTCCTTACATTATGCCGAACGTTTTTTTGACGATTCTTCTTACTTTGTTATCCGTCAATTCCGCAATCTCATTGCAGGAAGCGTCGGCCTCATTTTTTTTTCGTTTTTCAGTTTTGACCGTTTACGCAAACTGCTGCCCTATCTACTGATAGCCGGTTTTATCTTTCTGTTACTTCCATTTATTCCGGGCATCGCATCTCCCCGGAACGGTGCAAACCGCTGGATTTCCATCAGCGGCTTCAGTTTACAACCATCGGAGTTTATTAAACTCCTGCTCATTGTATTCCTTGCAAACTTTTTCGACAAAAAAACGAATCAATTAGATGCACCGTTAATTTCCATATTGCCGCCTTTTTTTATTACGTCAGTATTCGTATTGCTGATATACCTTGAAAACGATTTTTCGAGCGCGATTTTCTTAATGTTCATCTTTATGGTTATGTTCTTTGCCGCAGGCGGACCGTTGTTATGGTTCCTTAAAGGATTGATCGTTACAATCCCTTGCGCGGTACTCATGGTTGTTACTTCCACATACCGGATGAAACGTGTACTCTCTTTTATCTCCCCCGACAGTGATCCGCTCGATACGGGATATCAAATCAATGCAGCCCTCGAAGCGCTTGCAAGCAGCGGGCTTTACGGCACGGGAATAGGGAACGGCGTACATAAAATTTCGAGCGTTCCGGAAATATATTCGGATTTTATTTTTGTGGCGTGGGCCGAAGAGATGGGTTTTTTAGGAGTATGCGGCTATCTTGCACTCTTGCTTGCATTTACTGCGGTGGCCTATCTGATTTCATTTTCCTCTAAGGATCGATTCGGTTGCTATGTCGCATTCGGGGCAGGCTCTGCAATCATCCTTCAATCCTTTTTAAATTTAGGAGTCGTTGTCCGCTTGCTGCCCGCGACCGGTATTCCGCTTCCCTTTTTCTCATTCGGCGGCTCTTCGCTTATCACAACTCTCTGCTTATGCGGACTGATTATCAATGTTTCAAGTTATGCAAAAAGGAGTGTCTCAGATGTCTGATATTATCAGGTTACAAAACCATACCTATACCGAATCACTTAACTCTCCGCAGACTGTAAAAAAAGCAAAGGGAAAGAAGCTCCTTAAAATCGTTATTTTATCGGTGCTTTTGTTTTTAGCGGGTAATTCCGTTTATTATCTTTTTATTGTACCCTTTAACGCAACGGCAAAGATACAGCTTTTAGGTATAGACACTATTCTTGAAGCGGAACTGAAAAAAGCGGCAGGGCTAACAGGAACTGAAAAGTGGGGAAAAATCGATAAAGACGCCTTGCTGCATCGAATTACAAGCTATCCGCTCGTTGCGGAAGCCCGTGTAGTCAAAAAATACCCCGATAAGGTATTGATCGAAATAATCGAACGGCAACCGGTTGGCATATTGCTTGCAACAGTCGGCGGCCGCACTATTCCGATGGAAATAGATAAAACGGGAACGGTGTTTAAAGCCGCTTCAAAGAAAACCCCTCAAATACTACCGATCATCAGCGGTCTTTCCTTTCAGAATATACGGGCAGGAATGAAGGTACACAAACAGCTTGTACCGTTATTTAAACAGCTGGATCTTTTGCAGCGGAAAAATCCTGCATTAATGAGTGAAATTTCCGAAATGAAGATCGAGCAAAAAAAATACGGCGGTTTTGACCTTATCCTCTATCCGGTACAAACACCGGTTAAAGTACGTACCGACAGTACATTGAATGAGGAGCGATTGCAGTATATGATATTGACATTGGATGTTATACGGGATTTTGATATGAGTGCAAAGATTGAGGAGTTGGATGTACGGGCAGGAACCGCTTCCTACCGGTTAAGAGGTGAAGCCAATGAGTGATATCATAGTCGGATTGGATATAGGTACCAGCGCAATCAGAGCTGTTGTCGCTGAAAAACTGGAAACAGGCGTTCTGCAAATTATCGGCGTGGGCACCGGCATTTCCGAAGGCTTACGGAAAGGAACCGTCGTTAATATCGAAAAAACCGTACAGGGAATTCACGAGGCAGTGGAAGCCGCAGAGATGATGTCCGGCGTGGAAATTACGCACTGCATTACGGGAATCGGCGGCACCCACATTGAAGGACTTAATTCCCGCGGTATTGTCGCCGTTACCGATAAAGGAAAAGGAAACCGCGAAATAGATCAACAGGATATCGACCGCGTTATAGAAGCTGCAAAGGCGGTTGTTATCCCGATGGATAGGTGTGTCATGCACGTTATTCCCCAATCCTATATTGTCGACGATCAGCGCGGTATCGCAGATCCGCATAACGTCATCGGTGTCCGTATCGAAGCGGAAGTGCATATCGTCACCGGATCGGTTACTTGCATCAAAAATATCGTCGACTGCGTGAAACGGGCTAATTTACAGGTTGACGCGCCGATGTACCACGGTTTAGCTGCCGTAGAATCCGTTATGACGCAGGAAGAACAAGAACTCGGTTCGGTACTCATCGATATTGGCGGTGGCACAACCGATATTGTGGTGATGTCCGGCGGAGCGCCGATACTTACAACCGTGCTGCCCGTAGGCGGAGGTCATGCGACAAACGATTTGGCAATTGTAAAAGGGCTTTCGACCGAAACGGCCGAAAAGCTCAAGATAACCGACGGATGCTGTTGGCAGCCGCTTTTGGAAGATAATAAATCGGTACTGATTTCCGCTCCGGGCGGACGGGCACCGATACAGATTGAAAAAGCGGATATATGCGATATTCTGCAAGCCCGAATGGCAGAAATTTTCACGAT
>NZ_CALHGC010000078.1 GCF_938029485.1 uncultured Treponema sp.
GGCTGTGTTATCGTTGCAGGTGGAAATCCTGCAGCGGCGCTTATGCGGCTAACGGATCTACTCGCAGGTTCTCTCGCAGACGGATGGAATATCCGCATCTTTCTATTCTGCGGTTTGCTCGGCGCATTGGTCGGTATGTTGTCAAAAACGGGAGCGGCGCAAGCGTTTGGCGTGTGGATGTCCAAAAAGCTGAAGAACGGAACCGCCTCACAATTTGCAACGTTTATATTCGGCTTAATTGTTTTTATAGACGACTATTTTAACTCTTTAACCGTCGGAACCGTCATGCGGCCGATAAATGATCAGCATAAGGTACCGCGTGCAAAGCTTGCATATATTTTGGATTCCACGGCGGCTCCCGTGTGTATTCTTGCTCCTGTTTCCAGCTGGGTTGTTACGGTTATGTCTATCGTAAGAAACTCCGATGGGTTCGGTAAACTCGGCATCAGCGACTTTGAATTTTTTATCCGTGCCATTCCGTACAACCTCTATGCACTGACAACACTTCTGATGATCCTTGTCATCATCTTTTTTAAAACCGATTTCGGTGCAATGAAAAAATCAGAAACTTTGGCAAAAACAACCGGCCGCCTTTGGAACGAAGAAGCCTACGGCGTTATTTCCGGCGATGTCCCCGAAGAACAGACTACCCGAGCAAAACCGATCGATATGCTGTTTCCCATCTTGCTTCTCATTGTTTTCGCTATTGCCTTTTTCCCCGCCGTTTCGTGGATTAACGCCGTAGACGGCACAACAATTACCAATATACCGCAAGCAGCCGCATCGATGAGTCTCCGTGAGGCTTTTATCAATACCGATTCATCTTATGCACTTTTCTACGCTATTATCTTTACCTTAACGGTCACTTATATTTACTATCTTGCGCGCCGCCTTATGAATCTGAAAGAAGCAAGCGAAGCCGTTCGTGACGGTATAAAATCTATGGTGCCCGCTTTAATTATCTTGACCATGGCATGGTCTATCGGAACAGTCATACGGTCGGCTTCTGCAGACGGCGGTTTAGGTTTAGGCCGCTATCTTTCCGAACTGGTCGTTAGCAGCTCCTTCCCGCTGTGGATACTTCCCTCCATCGTATTTGCACTGTCAGCTGTTATTGCATTCGCAACCGGCACCAGCTGGGGAACCTTCGGCATTATGATCCCGATTATCATGCCGATTGCCGTCGGATTAACTGAAAATGCCGGTTTAGCGCAAAGCACCGCACTCAACGCCGTCTTCATCTGTATTTCGGCCGTTCTCGGCGGAGCCGTGTTCGGCGATCATGCCTCGCCCATTTCGGACACCACCATTTTATCTTCTACCGGTGCCGCCTGCCCGCATTTGGAACACGTCGCAACGCAAATGCCGTATGCGCTTTTTGTTGCAGGCTGTTCGTTAGCAGGCTTTATCATCGGCGGCATTTTTATGAATATCCTTTCCGCATGGATAGCCGTTCTGGTTGTGTTCATCGGCGGCATTATTCTCTTGCCGAAAATAACGAAAGGGTAAAGCGACACGCACCATGCCGGACAAGCTTGAGGAGCTATGGCAGCATCCCCAAGCTCGCCGACAGCGAAAGCAACACTCCTCAATGCAACATACCGGGGTATCAAACTTTCCTCACGAATAAAGAAACCGCAAACAGGAGCAGTGTCGCATTGCTCCTGCAATTATTCAGCCTTTCCTGCACAAAGCTGTTTTAAAATCCGATATCGTAAAGATCAATGTACTGTCACATATCATGCTCTTTACTGTTTATTTGCAACGCACTTATTGGAAGCCTTGTTCCATTTAATGAAGATAGACCTAATCTGTCTATCAATGATATGTTCCGGCGAATATCGGCGAATATTATGGTGGAAAGATGTTATTATTTTAATCCCCAATAGTTTAGATTGCAAATAGGTCGTTCCCATGATATTATGAGGAAAGGTCGAATATGTGTTAGGTTGACGCTTCGTGCAAAATATACGTTTATTAAAAAAAGAAAACAACTGGCAACAGAAATAAAAATTATTTTTTGACATAGTATGTGCTATGATAATATTATTTGGAGGATGTATGCAGAGCAATGAAAAATATAAAGAAGGACAAGTATGGTCTTATAAGACGAGAGAAAATGAAAGTAATTCTAAAATATATATAGTAAAAATTGAATATAATAAAACAATTGGAAAGATTTATCACATTTATATTGATAATTTGAATATAAAAAATCCATATCAAAAATCTAAAATCCAAAATAATTTATCTCATTCCCCTGTTTCTGAAAAAACATTAGATGACAGTGTTATAAAAATTGTTACAGCAAAATACGAAAATAATATAAATATTTCTGATGGTTATGTAGCATGGAAAGAAGCTTTTGATGATGGTAAGGCTGGCGTTTTTACCATTCCAGTAAATGAAATTATTCAATGTATTGAGGATGTTGCGAATATGGAAGCCTAAAGTATATTAGGTTGACTCTGATGCACAGGAAAGTATTAATTATGCCAACAATTGAAATTATTTCTGTAAATGCTAATAGAAAAATCTTAAGACAAGAGGATTATAATATACCCTTAATTGAAGAAGATAAACTTGTAAGTCATAGATCTATTTTTTATGAATATTTGAAAACACTAAATGGAATAATGGTACATATAGGTAATCCAGATATGAAGTATGATAAAGAATATGGATTTTTTGCAGGTAAAATTATCAATTGAGATTTTTCTACTAATAAAGAGATTGTAATTCCCAATATTGATGATGAAAAGAATAGAGCAGATCAGGATGAATATTTCCAATTTTTAGATGTATTTAAAAATGAAATTGAACAGATAATCTTTAAATATATTGAGCTTTCCCCTAATTCAACTGCTCTTTTTTTAACAGATTATCAATTTGGATCTTCAAAGCCAATGAGAAAATATATAAATTTAAGCAATTTTTGGAAGGAATATAATGAATATGGTCTTAGATGGAATACTCTTTATCGAATTAATAAATAATCTAAAAAAATCAAAAGTATTTAAATATATATTATTAGAATAGAGAACCTAACACCCGCTTCAACGCTGACATTTGTTTTGTCACGAAAGTTGCTTGAACGGTCGCTGCTTGAGCATCTCTCTTTTTTATGCAACTTTCGCGCCAACTTTGCTGACGCTTACGCGTCGGCAAAGACACAAATGCAGGTTAAGCGAATGTTAGATTGACGTCGAAGCTCAAAAGCCTTTAGGCTTTTG
>NZ_CALHGC010000079.1 GCF_938029485.1 uncultured Treponema sp.
CCGAGGTATGGGCGGCCTCCATCCTGGAGAACTTCCGCAACAAGGCGGTCCTGACGGGTCTTCTGATAATACGTGGGCTATTATAAGCGACTTACACGAGGGCGATAATATTTTTACCGGTATAAAACTTTCAAGAAATAGAGGGCATCAAAATGCGGTACTTGCGGGATTGATGACCGCAAAAGAAAGTGCTGATGCGGTTATTTCGCTTGATGCCGACTTACAAGATGATGTTAATACGATTGATGAAATGATCGAAAAGTATGCGGAGGGGTGCCAAATTGTCTTTGGTGTCCGAGCTTCCAGAGCAAAAGATTCATTTTTTAAAAGATTTACAGCTGAAAGTTTTTATACATTGTTACGCTTCTTTTCCGATGATCCGAAATCTGTTATTTTTAATCATGCAGACTATCGTTTGATGAGTAAGACTGCTCTTGATGCTTTGCATGAATATGGAGAGGTGAATCTTTTTTTAAGAGGTATAGTTCCGGCAATAGGATATAAACAAGGCATCGTATATTATGAAAGAAAAGAACGGATGGCTGGTGAAAGCAAATATCCGCTCGCTAAGATGCTTGCACTTGCTTTTCAAGGAATAACGTCTTTTTCAGTTAAGCCGATGCGGATTATTTTTATAGGCGGTGTTTTTATTTTTCTGATAAGCATTGGTATGCTGGTTTACTTTTTGTTTAGATATTTTACCGGGCATACGATCAGAGGGTGGGCGACATTGGCTATTTCTGTTTGGGGAATTGGCGGTCTTTTACAAATGTCAATCGGTATTGTAGGTGAATATATTGGAAAAATATATTTGGAAACGAAGCGAAGACCCAAGTATTTTATCGAGACTATTTTGCATTGAGGTTTGTCTTTTTAAGTGAGGAGTGCAGCAGGTTATGAAAATCTTGAAAGAGAACCGAGTTATAGATCGGAATGCGATATTATTTTTTTGCGGAGGGTTTGCTTTTCTCTATTTTTTAAACGCAATTTTTCCGACTCAGAGTGATGACCTTGGTTGCAGAATTGGTGGGTTATCCGCAGCAATCAGTTCGTATAATAATTGGAATGGACGGTTGGGAGAGTTGCTTCGTGTAGCTTTCGGTTCTTATTTTGCAACAACGGTCTGGTATGCACCGATAAATGCATTTATCGGTGCAACGGTAATTTTATTGCTGTTTATCATAGTATTTGCAAGAGCGCCCAAGTTTACGTTAAAAGACTGTTCGGTTTTTTTAATATTGATTGCTTTTTTATTGGTGGATTACGGGTTTTGCTTCGGTTCTTTTTTTTATTGGGCGGCAGGGAGTTTTAATCATTTATTGGCGTGGTTTTTTATTCTGCTATGGAGTTTGCCGTATCGATTTTATTGGCAAAATATCTTTGCTCATAGTAGCCGTCAAGATGAACGACGGGGACTTAAAGCTGTTTTTTTATTGGTCGTCGGCCTTTGTGCAGGGTGGTCAACCGAATTCGGAATAGTATTTGTTTTTTTACAAATTTGTTTTGTTTTGTATGCATATATCATCCGTAGACAATCTTTACCGCTTTGGTATTTTATCGGTATTATTTCTGTAATGTCCGGCTGGCTTTTGGTATACCTCAGTCCCGGTGTGGTAAGCCGAATTCAAGCGATTGTCTCCGGCGGCGGCGAATACCGTTCTCTTTCGGAGATTGTTCGTATGCCGCCTCTCGTTTTGATAAAAACGATTATCCATACCTATGATAAGCCGTTTAGAGCTCACCCTATTTATTATGAAAATTACATATTATTGTCATTGTTTTTACTGCTTTCCGCATTTCTTTCCGGTCTGAATGCAAAGAAAAAGATAATTACACTGTCAGTTGTCATATCGCTTGGAGTTGTGGTTTTTCTGGTGTCAAAATTATTATTTTTGCTTTGTAGTATGTTTATTGCTTGTATGTATGCGCGTGAATTCCGAAAAAGGAACGATAGGCTTTTCCGTTTATTTGTGATAATTACTTGTGTTTTTTTTGCGGAATTTGTTTTTATCGGCTCAACTATTCAAACCAATATTCCCCGCAGAGCGTCATTTCACTATGCTGTTTTAAACTTTATTTTAATTGCAATAATTATGGATTACTGTTTTGATATGTTCGCCGGTATGCCTAAAGTTAGATTGGCTGCATGTATATGTTGCACAATTTTTACCTTTTGTATCGTGTCGTTGGCCGGGGCGGAATGCTATCGGATGCGCTTAAAATGGAATGCTATGGAAAAAAGCATCGAAGAACAAAAATCTGCCGGTATCAAGCATATTGTCGTTGATAAAGAAACTTTTGTATCAAAATGGCGGAATTATTCCGATTGGTCTAATCCCGATGACAAGGAAATCGATGATTGGCCTAATAGTGCTTATGCAAAAGTATATGGGGTGGAGACTTTTACAGCAAAATAAGGTTGTAATCAAACATCTTTCGCACTGAATGCTGTAAATAATGAAAGTATAAACAGAGGAGTTGCAAACGTTTGTTAAACATAACTGATAAAGATTGGGATTTAATTATTGAGCCGAAACGTAAATTGCTTGATTTACCGATACGGGAAGTTATCAGGTACCGTGACCTTATTGTTCTTTTTATAAAGAGGGATTTTGTTACTCAGTACAAACAAACAATTTTGGGGCCATTGTGGTTTATTATAAACCCGCTTATTTCAACGGTAATGTATGCTTTCGTATTTGGCAATCTGGCAAAATTGAGTACTGATGGGGTTCCTCATATTTTATTTTATTATGCCGGAACAATGTTATGGACTTTTTTTGCAGGCTGTTTTACCGATGCTACAAATATTTTTGTAAACAATAAGGACTTATTCGGAAAGGTTTATTTCCCGCGTCTGACTGTTCCTATAAGTAATATTGCTAGTAATGTTACAAGAATATTGGTGCAATTTTTGTGTTTAATGGGATTTTTTATTTATTATGTAGTAACTTCAGATGTTTTAAGACCTTCTTTGTTGGCTCTTCTTTTTCCTCTTATTTTGATTTGGATTGCAGCTGTTGCAACAGGCATGGGGATGGTTATCTCGGCTTTAACAACTAAGTATAAGGATTTGAGGCTCCTCGTAAATTTTGCGTTAAATCTTGCAATGTATGCCACGGCTGTAGTTTATCCGGTGTCTCAAATTCCTCAAAGGTTTCATTGGGTATTATATGCTAATCCGATGAATGCTCCTATTGAACTTTTTAGACTTTGGTTTTATGGGGCCGGTGGAATTCCCTTTCAGGCAATTATTTCGAGTATTTTGCTGACTCTTTTCTTTTTGTTTATAGGGCTTATTATGTTTAATCAAAATGAGCGTAACTTTATTGATGTGGTGTAGGGTAGGGGGAAATGTTCGCCAATACTGCAAAACTGATTTCGCTTATAGTCCCTTTATATAATGAAGTGAAAAATATAGCTCCTATGTATGAGGCTTGTAGAAATGTTATGGATTCTATTAATTATAACTGGGAGCTTATATTTGTAAATGATGGCAGTATAGATGGCTCTTTGAATGAGCTTAAAAGAATAGCTGGAAATGACAATCGAGTTGTCGTGCTTGATTTTAGCAGAAATTTTGGAAAAGAAGCAGCGCTTACAGCTGGACTTCGGCATTGTAAAGGAGATGCTGCAATCTTTATGGATTCAGATTTACAGCATCCGCCGGAACTGATACCTATGTTTATTTCAAAATGGGAAGCCGGTGCGGAGGTTGTTACTAGTATCAGGAAGGCTACAAAAAAGAAGTCTTTTATTAAACATGCCGGTTCGGAACTGTTTTATTCAATTATGAATAAAAATTCCGATAGCCCTCTTACAAGAAGCGCTACAGATTTTAAATTGATAGATAGGAAAGTTATTACTGTGCTTCAGCAATTTACTGAGCATAACCGTATGTTTCGTGGACTTATCGACTGGCTTGGATTTAAGACAGATTATGTTGAATTCGTTGCTCCTGAGCGTCTTTATGGCGAACCGACTTATTCTTTTATAAAATTGGTTAGACTTGCAGTAAACAGTATGACCAGTTTTTCACTGTTTCCTTTAAGAGTTACAGGTTATTTCGGTATTTTTATTTTTACTGTTAGTTTCATCTTATTATGTGTTATGAGTGTGTTTAAGTTTATTTTACAAAGCCCAATGTTTACTTCAATAGCTTTTGTTATAGTTTTAAATACACTTATTTTGGGAATTGTTCTTATGGCTCTTGGACTCATTGCTTTGTATATAGGACAGATAAGAGATGAGGTTGTAAATCGTCCCTTGTATGTTGTAAGGGAAAGAGTGAATTAGAAATTATATAATGAAACATACTGTTATAATTCTTGCCGCTAAAAATCAGCTCTCCCTTACTAATTATAGTAGCCAAATGGCGCCCATTCATGGGAAACCTGCAATCGGCTGGGTAATCGATTCATATATAAGCCAAGATATTATACTGATTATAAATAAAAACAATAAAAAATTGGAGACATATATTCAATGTAACTACCCTAAAATAAGAATGATTACACTGGATTTTAGAATGGTGCAAACTGAATATAAACAGTATTCCATACTTACTTCATTACAATACGGATTGAATAATCTGAAAGACAATATTCAGTCTGTTTCTATTGTTCTCGGCGATACCTATTGCAAATATATACAGACGGAACCTTCTGATTCCGTTTTGGTATCGCCGGCTGTTGCTTCATCAGAAAAATGGTGCTTGGTAAGCACAAATTCAAAAAATGAAATAGAAGAAGTTTTTGATAAAGAATTTCATATTCCCATAAATTCAAAAAAAGCCTTAATAGGTGTATATAACTTTTCAGATGTATTTTTTTTAAAAAAGGTAACATCACAAGCTTTGCAGTACGGTTGCTCCAAAATATCCGATGTTTTAAAACTCTATAATGAACGGCATAAAATACAATGTATCGAAAATACCAGTTGGATTGATTTAGGTCATAAAGCAGGCATTATAAAAGCTCAAAAAGAATTCTATAATTCGCGAAATTTTAATACGCTTGCATCTGACGATATAAAATGCACTATTACAAAAAAATCAACCAATACACAAAAACTGGCAGATGAGTACTATTGGTATTTGAATGTTCCTCAAGAGTTACAAAGTTTTACTCCCCGTGTGTTCTCAGGGATGATTTCTGAAGGTATGTATGAACTTACAATGGAAAAATATGGATACCCTCCCCTATCGGAACTATGGATTTTCGGCGATTTTGATTTGGAAGAATGGCAACTTATTTTGGAATATTTATGTAAACTTCGAAAACACATGGATTCTTTTTCAGGTAATTTAAATTATAACGATTTTTATGATTTATATGTAACCAAATTATCAAACCGGCTGGCTATTCTGAAAAAATCAAATTCATACTGGGCAGACTTAATGCAGTTAAACACAATAAAGATAAACGATAAAGAGTATAAAAATTTAAACTACTTTTATGAACAACTTATTGAAGACTGCATAAAATTAGCTAAAACTGCACATACTTGTGTAATGCATGGGGACTTTTGTTTTTCAAATATATTATTCGATACTCAAAATTTTATTTGTAAACTGATAGATCCGAGGGGGCGACTTACCGAAAAGACAATCTTCGGAGATTCCCGATACGATATAGCAAAGTTACGACACTCGTTAGTAGGAGGATATGACTACGTTGTACATAAATTATATAATTTTTCCGAAAAGCAAACGGGATTTTATTATAATGATTTAATGTCTCCAATGCAGAAAGAATTAAAAACTTATTTTGATAATCTTATAGTAAGATACGGATATAATCTGCAGGAAATCAAGCTAATAGAAACTTGCTTATTTTTATCTATGATACCTCTCCATGATGAAAATATTGAAAAACAAAAAATTTTTTATATTAAAGGCATCATAAAATTAAATGAATATTTTGAAAGGAGAAATTATGCCTGATGATAACAATAAGGAACAATTAACATTCGTACTGGATATTGACGGCACAATCTGCCCTATTAAAAAAAAAGAAGAGCGATATGAAGATTTAGTTCCTTATCATTCTGTTGTTGAAAAAATAAAACAATATCATGCATCCGGAGCAAAAATAATACTTTATACTTCAAGAAATATGAATTCATATAACGGCAATCTGGGACTCATCAATACACATACCGCGCCTTTGGTATTGGAATGGTTGAAAAAATGGAATATTCCTTATGATGAAATTGTATATGGCAAGGTATGGCCGGGGCATCACGGCTTTTATGTTGATGACAGAACAATCAGGCCTGATGAATTTATCAAATACACTCCTGAAGAATTAACAAAAATTTGTCAGAATTCTCAATACAAAGATTAATAGTTATGTTAAATGTCGTTATTCCGATGGCCGGAGCAGGAAGCCGCTTTAAAATTGCAGGATATTCAATGCCGAAACCGTTTATCGATATAAACGGAAAAATGATGATTGATCATGTATTGGAAAGTATTATTATACCTAATGCCCACTATACGCTTATAATACAAAAACAATTTGAGTTACAAAACAAAAAAGAACTTAACACACTGTCCACAAAATATAATTTCGCTATTTTAACGGTAACGGAACTTACCCAAGGTGCCTGTTGTACAGCGCTTGCAGCACATCAAATAATCAATAATAATATGCCGGTTGTTTTTGTCGACTCGGACAATATTTTTGATAAAAATACATTTTCTGATTTTATATCATTTTCACAATCCATGCATATAGACGGCTCTTTGCTTACCACACAATCAAATAATGCTGCCTATTCTTATGCAAAAACCGATAATAACGGGTTTGTAAACGAGACAAAAGAAAAAGAAGTTATTTCAAATCATGCAATAACAGGTGTGTACTATTTTTCTAAAGGAATAGATTTTTGCACCAGTGCAATAGATTTGCTTATTTACGGTAAAAAAACAAAAAATGA